>RFSU01000006.1 GCA_009923795.1 Sphingomonadaceae bacterium | reverse complement strand
CGCGTGTGCCCGAGCTCAACAGCGTGCCCTATGACCCCCAAGCCGATGCCCAGTTGCTGGATCGGCTGGCCGATGCGTGTGACCGCTTTACACCTTCCGTTGCGCTCGATCCGCCCGATGGGCTGATCCTCGACATCACAGGCTGTGCCCATCTTTGGGAGGGAGAATCGGGGCTGGTAACGGCGCTGGCGACATTGTTGGTGCGCCAAGGCATGACGCTGCGCCTTGCCTTGGCAGATACGCCGGATCAGGCCCGCGCCCTTGCCCGCCATGGGGGAGAATTGCTGCGCGCCGGACGGCGCATCCGGCCCAGCCAGATCAACGATGTCAGCCCCGCTTATGATCAGGCCGGATCGACGGACTCACATATGCCCCTGCTGTCTCCAGAGCCAATTGCGGTTGAGGCGCTGCCCATTCACGCACTGGGCTTGGGGGAGGATCGGACGACCGCCCTGCGCCGAGCCGGGCTTGTGACTTTGGGGGATCTCGCCGCCCGACCCCGCGCGCCGCTCGCAGCTCGGTTCGGCGCCGATGCCGTGACCCGGCTCGCCCGGATTTTGGGGGAAGAGGATGTGCGGATTACGCCGCGACGAACACCTCCCGCCCTGACCTGCGCCCGGCGCTTTGCAGAACCCGTTGCCCGCACGGATTTTATTCATGACACCCTCCATGCCCTTGCCGCCGATGCGGGGGCAGAGCTGGCGCGCCGGGGGCAAGGGGGCCTTGTCTTTGCCGTCCAACTCTTCCGCAGCGACGGCGCGATCCATCGGCTTCAGATTGAAACGGGTCAGGCCACGCGCGACCCCGATCTGGTCATGCGCTTATTGGGGGAACGGATTGAAGCCCTGTCCGATCCACTTGATCCCGGCTTTGGCTATGATCTGATCCGCCTCGACATTGCGGTCGCGGAACCTCTGGCGGCGACGCAGCCGGGGCTGGACGGGCGCGGAGACGGGGCACACGCGCTCTCACTCTTGACCGATCGGCTGAGCGTTCGGCTGGGCGCGGGGCGGGTGCGCCGCTTTGCCGCAGGGGACAGTCATATCCCCGAATGTGCAGGCTTTACCGTTCCGGCGGGTCGCCCCGTCTTGCCACTGACAGAACATGCCGCCCCCGCTGGGGAGCCGCCCTTGCGCCCGGTGCGGATGCTGGATCCGCCGCAGATTGTCGATGTCATCGCCGAAGTGCCCGATGGCCCGCCGCGCCGCTTTCGCTGGCGGCGGCAGACGCATGACATCACCGCCTTTGAAGGGCCGGAACGCATTGCTGCCGAATGGTGGAAGCGCCGCGACGGGGCCGGGCTGACCCGCGATTATTATCGCGTTGAAGATAGCGCGGGCCGCCGGTTCTGGATGTTCCGCCACGGCCTATATGGCGCGGAAAAGACAAGCCCGGATTGGTATCTGCATGGTCTATTTGGATGAGGGCCTGTTTGGATGCGGGATATGCCGAGCTGGCCGCCGCTACCAATTTCTCTTTCCTGCGCGGGGCGTCTCACCCGGCAGAGATGGTGGAAGAGGCGATTGCCCTTGGCCATAAGGGGCTAGGCATTGCCGACAGGAATAGTCTGGCCGGGGTTGTCCGCGCCTGGCGCGCGGTGCAGACTTTGCGAGAGGCAGGCCAAGCCAAGGGCTTTCGCCTGATCACAGGCGCGCGGCTGGTCTTTGCCGATGGCACGCCCGATATCATCGCCTATCCAATCAACCGACAGGGCTGGGGGCGGCTGACCCGGCTGCTGACAACAGGCAATTTGCGCGGGGAAAAGGGGGAATGCCTCCTCTATATCACCGATCTTCTGGCGGCCTGTGATGATCTGGTGCTCATCCTCTTGCCCCGCACCGCGGCGCTCACCCCCATGGTCAAGGCGCTGTCCAACCGATCCCGACATGTCTGGATTGGCGTTGCCCAGCACCGCACCGGGCGCGACCGGCGGCAGCTGGCAGAGCTCAAGGCACTCTCTGCACAGACAGGCGTGCCTTTGCTCGCCGTCAATGATGCGCTTTATGCCCGGCCAGAAGATCGGCCCTTGCAGGATATTCTCACCTGCATTCGCGAAGGCACGAGCATCGACAAGGCCGGGCGCAAGCTCGCCACCAATGCGGAACGGCATCTGAAAACACCCGGCGAAATGGCCCGTCTTTTTGCCGAAGCGCCCGAGGCTTTGGCCGAGATCGGGCATGTGCTGGAGATCCTCCGCTTTGACCTTGCCGACCTATCTTATGACTATCCGCATGAGCCCGTACCACCGGGCTATACGCCGCAGGGCTGGCTGGAAGCGCTGGTCGCGCAAAAGGCGCGTGACCGCTGGCCCGACGGCACGCCCGCCGACATGCAGGCCCTTTTGGAGGAGGAGTTTCGCATTATCGGCCGCCTCAATTACGCGGCCTATTTCCTAACCGTGCACGATATTGTCCAGTTCGCGCAGAGCCGGGGGATTTTGTGCCAAGGCCGGGGGTCTGCCGCCAATTCTGCCGTGTGCTTTGTGCTTGGCATTACAGCGGTCGACCCGGCGCGCCACAAGCTGCTCTTTTCCCGATTCATGTCCGAAGAACGGCGCGAACCGCCCGATATTGATGTCGATTTTGAGCATGAACGCCGCGAAGAGGTGATGCAGTATATTTATGCCCGCTATGGCCGCCACCGTGCCGGGATTGTCGCCACTGTCATCCATTATCGCCCGCGCAGCGCGGTGCGCGAAGTAGGCAAGGCGCTGGGCCTGACCGAAGATGTGACGCAGCGGCTCTCCTCCACAGTCTGGGGCAGCCATGCCTCTAAAATAGATGCGCAGCGCTTTGCCGAAACCGGATTTGATCCAGACAATCCAGAAATTGCCCGGCTCAATCATTTTGTGCAGCGGATTTTGCGTTTCCCCCGGCATTTGTCGCAGCATGTCGGGGGCTTTGTCCTGACCGAAGATCGGCTGGATGAAACCGTGCCGGTGCTCAATGCCGCCATGGCAGACCGCACCTTCATCGAATGGGACAAGGATGACATTGATGCGCTCGGCCTGATGAAGGTCGATGTGCTGGCGCTGGGGATGCTGACCTGCATCCGCCGGGCCTTTGATATGATCGACGATCTGCGCCGCATGCGGGGGGAGGCAGATGCCCCCCTGTCCCTCTCGACGATTCCCGATGTGGATGAGGGCGTGTTCGATATGCTGTGCCGGGGGGAGAGTGTCGGCGTGTTTCAGGTTGAAAGCCGGGCGCAGATGAACATGCTGCCGCGCATGCGCCCGCGCAATTTTTATGATCTGGCCATTCAGGTCGCAATTGTCCGGCCCGGGCCTATTCAGGGCGATATGGTGCATCCCTATTTGCGGCGACGGCAGGGGCGAGAGGCCGTCTCCTTCCCCTCCCCTGCGCCACCGCACAACCCCCATGAGCTGCGCGATGTTTTGGGCAAGACTTTGGGGGTGCCCCTATTTCAGGAACAGGCGATGAAGCTCGCCATTGTCGCGGCAGACTTTACGCCAAGCGAGGCCAATCAGTTGCGCCGGGCGATGGCGACCTTTCGCAATTTGGGCACAATCAATGCCTTTCGCGACAAGCTGGTCACGGGCATGGTCACGCGCGGCTATGAGGAGGCGTTTGCCGCCCGCTGTTTCAAGCAGATTGAAGGCTTTGGGTCTTACGGCTTTCCTGAAAGCCATGCGATTGCCTTTGCCCGGCTGGTCTGGGTGTCGGCCTGGATTAAGCATCACGAACCCGCCATCTTTGCCGCCGCGCTGCTCAATTCCCAACCCATGGGGTTTTACGCGCCTGCGCAGATCGTGCGCGATGCCCGCGACCATGGCGTGCAGGTTGACCCCGTCGATGTGAATAGAAGCGGGTGGGATAATCAGGTGTTTGTCGGGGCCGATGGACAGACGGCCCTGCGGCTTGGCCTGCGTCAGATCACCGGGTTTCGCGCGGATTGGGCAGAGGCGATTGCCGCCCATCGCCCCTATGCCAGCCTAGAGGAGATGACGCGCAAGGCCGGGCTGCCGCCGCGTGCGGTGCGGCTGCTGGCCGATGCAGATGCCTGCCGATCCCTCGCGCGGGACAGGCGCGAAGCCCTTTGGGATGCGCGCCGAATGCCCGCCGATGCGCTGCCCCTGTTTGCGGCCGCCAATGCACGGGAATTGGGGGAAGAAGCGGACATGGCGCTGCCCGATATGGCCTTACAGGAACATGTGGTTGCCGATTATCAAACGCTACGCCTCTCGCTCAAGGCGCATCCCATGGCCTTATTGCGCCCCGTATTTCAGGCCGAAAAAATTCTGTCCTGCGCTAATCTGGCGACGGCCCCGGCGGGCAAGCGCGTGTCGGTGGCGGGGCTGGTTCTCGTCCGGCAGCGGCCCGGCAATGGCAAGGCGATTTTCATCACGCTGGAAGATGAAACGGGCGTTGCCAATATCATCCTCTGGGCCCGCACTTTTGAGGCGCAGCGCCGCGCCGTTATGTCGGCCCGGTTGATGCAGGTGCACGGAGAGGTGCAGAGGAGCCCGGAAGGGATTGTCCATCTGCTCGCCCACCGCATCATCGAACGCAATGACGCCATTGTCCGGCTGTCCGACCAGCGCAGCCTTCCCCCCCAATTGGGCCGGGGTGATGAGGTCGTGCGCCCCCCCTATCCGCGCATGGGCCATCCGCGTCAGGTGCGTATCCTCCCCAAATCACGGGATTTTCATTGAGGGAGTAAGCCCTCCCCCAACCCCTCCCGCTTGCGGGAGGGGAGAAACGCCAGGCTGTTCCCCTCCCGCAAGCGGGAGGGGCTAGGGGAGGGCAGATGTCCGCTCGCGCTGTGCCCACCAGTAGAGCGGAAGACCTGCGATCATCAAAAGGAAGGCGTAGAAGCTGACCGTCAACCCCGCCCCCCAGAGCGACCAGAGACCGAACAAGAGTCCCGCCAACGCAAAGGGCATGGCGATCCGACGCTTGAGCGCCACCAGCGCGCAGGCGAGATAGAGCCACAAGGTCACCGAGGTGGTGAGCAAGGCCATGAAGGTAAACAGCCCGCCCATGGATCGGCTGCTATTGGTCAACACCAGCAGCGTGGCGAGCAGGCTTCCGATCATCACGGCGCGGGCGGGCACGCCATTGGCGGCCGTTTTGCCAAACCAGGCGGGCATCATCCGCCGCTGTGCCATTTCATAGGGGACTTCGCCCTGCACCAGCACCCAGCCATTGACGGCCCCCGCCGCGCTGATCGCCGCGAACAGCGCAACAAAGGCCGCAGGGCCGGGCGACCAGAAGGTCGCGACGAACAATTCAAACGGCGCGTTAGAGGTGGCGACCTGATCTGCCGGGAGCATGAGCGCAATGCCCGAACAGACAATCAGATAAATGACGCCGCACGAAAGCGCCCCGACAAAGGTGGCGCGCGGGACATTGCGCGCCGGATTTTCGATCCGTCCAGAGGCCGCACACGCCGCCTCAAACCCAACCATGGCCCAAAGGGTGATGGCCGCGGCCTGATTGACCAGGCCGAGGGACAAGCCCTGTGCCGGATAGGGCGTGATCGCCGCTGTCCCTTGCTGTCCCAGAACAAGGAAGATCAGCACCGCCACGATGATCAGCGGCAATAACTTCAAAATCGTCGTCACCAGCTGAAACCCGCCTGCGGTGCGCGTGCCGATGAGATTGATGAGCGTCACCGCCCAAATCACCCCAGTTGCTGACAAGGCCGGATGGAGGCCCAGAATCGGCAAGAAACTCGCCGCATAAGAGATAGCGCCAATGGAAATGGTCGCGGTCGCAGCCCAGACCGAGACCCAAAAGCTAAACCCGATGAGAAAACCCGCAACGGGGCCAAAGCTGCGTTCGACAAGTTCCGCCGGGCCAATTGGCCCATCTGCGGCCGCCGTTAAGCGCGCGAGCACATGGGCAAGACACAGCGCACCTGCAATGGTGATGGCCCAGCCTGCAACCGCATTCCAGCCAAAGGGGGCAAGGCTTGCTGGCAGCAGGAACACGCCAGAGCCGATCATGCTGCCCGTCACCAACGCAATCGACATCCAGAGGCCGAGCTTGCGCGGGGCTGCAGGCTGTCCTGCGCCAGAATGGGAAAGGGAAGACGACAGGTCAGACGCCAAGAGACAGCCCCATCCTGCCAAAACAATCCCCCTCCCGCAGGCGGGAGGGGGACGCTCTAAGACTTAGAATTTGCGCGCGACCTTCAGGCCAATCACGCGCGGACGAATGACTGTATCATAGAAGACGCCGCCAGAGCTGGTGACGCCATCGGCGTCACCGCACACGGCTTCAATGCACTGAATATTCGTGTTGATGATGCCGCCGGAGTTCAGCACATTGGTGGCGAAGATTTCCCCCGTCCACATCGCATCCTTGATGCCGAAGCTCAGATCCACGGTGCTATAGGCTTTGAGATTGCCCTTAATGCCATTTTCGGTGGTGCGCAGATCGCTGCGACGGCCACTGACGTGGTTGCCCGCAAGCTGAACATGACCCTCCCATGCGGCGAGCGGGAATTCATAGCGCGCAACGGCATTGCCCTTAACCTTGGGCGTGACCGGCAATCGCGACCCAGCCGGGGCGAGCAGCTTGTTGGCCGTCCCGTCTGCACTGGCCAAGGCGCAGTTGAACGTCGCATTGGCAATCTTGCAGAAGTCTTTGCGGATCTCTGCCTTATTATAGCTGATGCCGGCCGACAAAGAGAGGCCGCCTTGACGATAGCTGATATCGGCTTCCGCACCCCGGATGCGCGCAATGCCGGCATTGCGGACTTCCGACAGGCCGTTGGCCCCCAAGAAGGACAGCTGAATGTCAGTCCAGTCCAGCTGATAGAACGCCCCGTTGAAGCGGACGCGGCCAAAGCTGGTCTTCCAGCCAAGTTCATAATTGTCGATCTGGTCAGACAGATAGGGCGGCAAAGTCCCGCGACGGTTGACGCCACCGGGGCGGAAACCACTCGACCAGGTCGCATAGACCAACGCATCGTCATTAATCTTATAGGTCGCATTCAACTTGTGAATGAAATCCGTGTCAGATGTTGTCTTGTCCACATTGGTGCAGGGGCTGCCCGGCACGAGGATCGGCACGGGTGTGCCGCGCGGATTGGCCTTGCGCGTTGTGCCATCCGTGTTGAGGCAAGCGGCTTCGCCCGTCTTGCTGGAATAGCCACCCGAAAAACCAAAAAAGCCTTGAAGCGAGTTTTTATACTTATAAGCGCGAATGCCGCCCGTTAGGGTCAGCTTGTCCGTCACATCAAAATAGACTTCACCAAAGGCCGCCTGATCGCGGTCGATGCGCTGCTGCTGTGTCAGCCAGATATTGCTGTCGGTGCCGGATACGGTGATCGAATCTGCAATATCATCAATGATGTAATTTTGTTCGATATTGTGGGACTGTCGCTGCCAGAACAGGCCCGCCATCACCCGTAGACGCTTGTCCGAAGGCGATGAAATACGGAATTCCTGGAAATATTTCTTATACCGGTCGTTGCCCTGAATATATTGGTTCGGGCTAACATAATCGCCGTCATTGTCGTAGAAAAAGGCCCCATAGCCAGAGATGGCGTCGTAGAAATAGGAATAATCCGAATAATCGGACTCAACCTTGGTGCGGCGCTTCAGGAAACCGCCAGCATAGGTCACATCCCAATTGCCAAGCTTGCCCTGAATGGTGAGGCCTGCGTTCCACCATTTATCGTTGGAGCCTTCGGGATTATACTGAATGGTCTCATATTTCAGGCCACGCTCTTGCGCATAGGACCCGTTGGTTTTTTGCACCTGCCCCATCAGGGTCGGGGTGATCGTCCAGCTATCGTCAAGATCAATGCCAAGTGCGACGCGACCGCCATAGGTTGTGGCATCGTTATAATCTTCTTTGACCAGTGCTGCATTGTCCGCCTCAACACCGGAGGTCGGATAGGTGCGGGTTCCGGCAATATTGTCTATAAAGCCGCCATCGCGGCGATACCAGCCAACGGCGCGCACCGCGATTGTATCGCTGATCGGCGCGTTGACAAAACCTTCATAGGTTCCGCCCATACGTCCGTGCGAGACGGTATTCAGTTCACCGCCCATTTCGCCATAAAAGCCCTTGGTGTCTGGCTTGTTCGTGACAAGCTTAATTGTGCCCGCCATGGAGCTTGCACCATAGAGCGTGCCCTGCGGACCTGCGAGCGCCTCAACACGCGCCATGTCATAGACGTGGATATCGAGCGCGCCCTGTATCGTCGTGATGGGCTGTTCATCCAGATACATGCCCACGGTCGGCTGCGACGTGGAGTGATTGGCATTCTCACCAGAGGCAACGGCGCGGAAGAAAACCTGTGCAAAGCCGGGGGCCGATGTCTGGATGGTCACCGAAGGCAGGAACTTCACATAATCTGCAAATTCCTGAACCTGAAGCTGATCCAGCTTTTCCGTGCCAATGGCTTGGATCGACATGGGGACGTTTTGGAGGCTCTCTTCCCGCTTTTGGGCTGTGACGATGATTTCATCATTCGCGTCTTCTGCCGCATCCTGGGCGAAGGCCACGGCTGGAACCAGCATGGAGGATCCAAGAAGCGCCGCAATCATGACGCGCCGGGTTTGGGTGTTCAACATAGTACGCTCCCCATAAAAAACATGGTTGAAGATGAGCGCGAGTTAAGTCTCGGTCAATCCAACGCTGCGGCCAAGCAGGTTAATCTTCGCATTAACGCTGCCCCCTAGTGCAGAAATACAACAGATTTTGAAATTATATTGCGGGAATGGCCGGATATGCAGTCAGCACCGGGCCAAGCGCTGTCTTGAGTTCTCCCAACCAAGGGTCAAATATCCGCCATTGATCGGTTCCATCCCGGAAAATCGGGCGGCGCACTTGCTCTGAGCTTGCGGTGCGCACGGCACGGTCATTTTCCCAAAAGCGCAGGCACGCCTCCTCAAACGGCAAACCAAGAGCATCGAGTAGATGGCGAATTTCGGCCGCGCTATCCTCAACCATATTTTCATGGAAAACACGCACGACCCGGCCCGGCAGAACTCGATCAAAATGCGCCATGAGATCGACATAATCGGCATAATAGCGGCCAATATCCGTTAGATCATAAGTGAAGCCCTGCCCGCGGGCAAAATGCTGTTTAAAGTTGGAAAAACAGCATGCCATCGGGTGGCGGCGCGCATCGATGATCAGGGCATTGGGCAGGATCAAGTGGATCAGGCCCACATGGATCCAATTATTGGGCAGTTTATCGATGAAGAAGGGCTTGCCCGTTTTGCGCTGGATCGTCGTGCGTTCCAAAAATGTCTCCCCCATGCGCCGCAGATCATCCGGGGACGCCGCCGCCAGCCGTTCGGGCCATTGATCAATCGTGCCCAATTGGGCCGCGATGTGCGGAATATCCGGCAACTCCATTGTCCCTTCCACCTGGGAATGGGTGGAGAGAATTTGTTCCAACAATGTTGATCCCGCACGCGGCAGACCAAGGATGAAAACAGGGTCTTCCGCGAGACAGCCTTGGCCTGCCCGCCTTGCGAAAAACTCCGGCGTGAACAGCGCCTTTGCCGCTGCCACATGCTGAGAAACATTGCGTTCATGCGTCTCAAGCTCGGCCGCACGCAGGCGGTTGCCTTGCGCATAATGATGAAAAGCAGGTTCCGCCTGCTTGCGATCTTCAAAGGCTTTCCCGAGCGCGAAATGGAGGTGGAAGCGATCTTCCGACGAAATATCGTCGCGCGCCAAGCCCACATGCATCACATCAAGATCGGCATCATCAAACGACACGGTTTTGAGGTTGGCAAGGCTCCACCAGACTTCTCCCAGCGCCGGGGCAATCTCCAGCGCGCGGCGATAAGCAAGCACGCTCTGCGCCTGTTGCCCCACGGTCTTGAGCAGATGGCCATAAGACATCCAGATTTTGGGCTGACCAGGAAAGCGCTCCAGCACAGAGCCATAAAGTTCAATCGCTTCCTCATAGTCACCAAGTCGCCCTTTAGCCGCCGCCTTTAGGCTGTCATGCGCGACATCATTGGGGCTGATTTTGGCCAGTGTTTCCAGCTCTGTTATCGCTTCTGCCGCGCGGTTTTGACGATAAAGAACAATGGCCAGATTGGAACGCGCGGGGACAAAATTGGGGGCCAGTTCAATCGCCCGGCGCAGCAGCGCTTCAGCATCTTTCATCCGGCCGATCCGCCCGGCAAGTTCCGCCAACATGCGGATGGCGGCCACGTCAAAGGGATCTGCCTTTAGATGCTGACGCAAAAGCGGCTCTGCATCATGCAGCCGATTTTCGTTCATCGCCATGGCCGCTTGCAGCAACATGGGGTTTTGCAACTGGCGCGAGAAATCTGGTTGGGATGGGGATGTGCCCGTCATGATCAAACGCGCTCCGCCTTGGACACCGCGTCTGTGGCCCTTAAGGCCGCGACGATACGGGTGAGATGTTGCAAATCGCGCACCTCCAGATCGACGATAAAGCTGTGAAAGCTGGTATCGCGATTTTCCATTTTTAAATTCAGGATATTGGCTTCATTCGCCCCAAAAATCCCAGCGACAACGGCAAGCGACCCCGGCTGATTCCGAACCACAACATGAAGCCGGGCAGCGCCCCCATCTGATCCATCGCCCCATGCCAGATCAAGCCAGTCTATATCCGCCCCATCGGCAAGGCTTGGGCAATCAATCACATGCACCTCAATCGCTTCATCGGGCCGCCGCAGGCCGACAATCCGATCCCCCGGCACGGGTCGACAACATTCGGCCAGATCAAAGGCGACACCGGGGCGTAAGCCACGAATGGAGACAGCCTCACGCTGACCCAATGCCTTGCCATTGGCCTTGGTCGTGCTGCCGGGCATCAAAGCTTCCATCAGTTGTGCATCGCTGATCGATTGGCGGGCAATAGCCGTCATCAGCGTATCTTCATCCTTCATCTTCAGCCGCTTAAGCGCGTCGGCCAGCGCCTTCAGGCCCAGCTTATTGGGCAAGCGCGCGACAATTTCATCGTAAATGCTGCGGCCAAGCGCAATCAGCTCATCCTCTTCCTTATTGCGAACAAAGCGACGAATGGCGGCGCGCGCCTTTCCGGTCACCGCAAAGCCAAGCCAAGCGGATTGCGGCTCTTGCGCCTTGGATTTGAGGATTTCGACCTGATCGCCATTTTCAATCGGGGTGCGCAGTGGCACGACCCGGCCATTGACCTTTGCCCCGACCGCCTGATCTCCCAAATTGGTGTGGATGGCATAGGCAAAATCCACAGGCGTTGCGCCCTTGGGCAGCTGGATTAATTCCCCCTTGGGCGTGAAGGCGAAGATGCGATCCTGATACATCGCCATGCGCGTATGTTCGAGCAGCTCTTCCGGGCTTTGCGCATGATCTAGAATTTCGACCAGATCCTGAATCCAGGCGGTCTGGGCAACAGGTTCTGCAATATCGGCTTTATAAGCCCAATGGGCAGCAAAGCCATATTCGGCCTGGGCGTGCATCTCCCGACTGCGCAGCTGGATTTCGATCCGCACCTTCTCATTATGAATGACAGAGGTGTGGAGCGATCGATAGCCATTGCGCTTTGGCGTTGAGATATAGTCCTTGAAGCGCCCCGGAACCATCGGCCAACGCTGATGGATCATGCCCAGCGCCCGATAGCAGGCCTCCGTATCCGGCAGGATAGCGCGAAAGGCCATGACATCCGACAGTTGTTCAAAGCTGATATGGCGCTCTGCCATTTTGCGCCAAATCGAAAAGGGGTGCTTTTCGCGGCCCGTGACCTCGGCCTCAATGCCCGCGCGCGACAGCATCATTTTGATGCCGGAACCGATCCGCGCAATCCGGTCTCCGCCGCCATCCTGCAATTGCTGCAACCGCTTGGTGATGGAGGCATAGGCTTCTGGCTCCAACTCCCGAAAGGCAAGCGTCTGCATCTCTTTCATGAATTCATACATGCCGATGCGTTCTGCAAGCGGGGCATAAATATCCATGGTCTCGCGCGCGATCCGGCGGCGCTTCTCCTCATTCTTGATGAAGTGGAGCGTGCGCATATTGTGCAGCCGATCCGCAAGCTTCACCAAAAGCACGCGAATATCATCCGACATAGCGAGCAAGAATTTGCGGAGATTTTCCGCCGCCCGTTCATTTTCGGTCAGCGCCTCAATCTTGGACAGCTTGGTGACGCCATCTACAAGGCGCGCCACATTGGCCCCGAACAGCTTTTCGATTTGCTCTGGCGTCGCCAGCGTATCTTCAATCGTATCATGCAGGATGGCCGTGGCGATGGTTTCGTCATCCAGCTTGAGATCGGTCAGCAATCCGGCGACTTCAATCGGGTGGCTGAAATAGGGGTCTCCCGAGGCGCGCAGCTGTGTGCCATGCGCCTTCATGGAAAACACATAGGCCTTGTTCAGCAGATCCTCATCCGCTTCCGGGTCATAGCCTTTGACCTTTTCAACAAGTTCATATTGACGCAGCATAGGCTTTATGTGGCGGACCAAGGGGCTAGAGTGCAAGGGGAAACCGGGGTGTCCCGCCATTGCGCAGCGCAAGAGGGGCGGCTAGGGCGCTCAAAAAGGTCGCAAGGGGGATCCAGATGGTCAATGCGCATATACCGGTCATTTCAGCGACCGGGCTTTTCACACCGCCCGACAGCATTACGAATGAAGAGCTGGTCGCAAGCTTCAACAGCTATGTGGAACAGCATAACGCCGCCCATGCACAAGACATTGCCGCTGGCACGTTAGAGCCGCTTCAGCCCAGTTCGGTGGAGTTCATCGAAAAGGCAAGCGGCATCAAGGCGCGCCATGTTGTCTCTAAAGCGCCGATCCTCGACACGCAGACTATGTGCCCGCGCCTCCCCGAACGGCCGAATGAAGAGCTATCCATCTTGGCTGAGATTGGCGTGGCCGCGGCCCGCGATGCGCTGGCCCGCGCCGGCCGCGACGCAAAGGATGTCGATGCGGTTTTGTGCGCCTGTTCCAATTTGCAGCGCGCTTATCCCGCCATTGCAATCGAAATTCAGGATGCGCTGGGCATTGAGGGCTTTGGCTTTGACATGAATGTCGCCTGTTCCTCCGCGACATTTGGCATTCAAACCGCCGCCGATTTCATCCGCGCAGGTCATGCGCGATCCGTGCTGGTCGTGAACCCGGAAATTTGTTCGGGCCATCTCAACTGGCGCGACCGCGACAGCCATTTCATCTTTGGCGATGTGGCAACGGCCATATTGGTTGAAGAAAAATCGATCGCACCTGCTGGCCATTGGGATATTTTGGGAACCAAGCTGAAAACCCAATTTTCCAATAATATCCGCAATAATTTCGGCTTTCTGAACCGCACATCGCCCGAAACCCGGGATGCGCGCGACAAATTGTTCGTTCAAGAAGGGCGCAAGGTTTTCAAGGAAGTGGTGCCGATGGTTGCCGAGATGATCAATGATCAGCTTGAGCAGCTTGGGCTGACATCTGAAGAATTGCGCCGCATGTGGCTGCATCAGGCCAATACGGGCATGAACCGCCTGATCGCGACCAAGGTGCTGGGTCATGAGCCAGAGGCGGACGAAAGCCCGACCGTGCTCGATACCTATGCGAACACCTCGTCCGCCGGATCGATCATCGCCTTTCACAAACATAGCGATGACTTTAAGGCGGGTGAAACGGGCCTGATCTGCTCTTTTGGGGCGGGTTATTCGGCAGGCACAGTCTTTGTGCGGAAATCCGCTTGATCGCAGGGCGCTTCATGCCCACATACAGGCTATGCTAATCGAAACTGAAACCACGCCGAACCCGGCGACGCTGAAATTCCTGCCCGGCCGTCCGGTTATGAATTCTGGCACCCGCGACTTTGCCTCTCCTGAAGAGGCAGAGGCCTCTCCTCTGGCAGAGGCTTTGTTCAATTTGGGCGATGTCGAAGGCGTGTTCTTCGGCCGAGACTTTATCTCTGTCACAGCAGCACCGGGTGTATCCTGGCCACAGCTCAAGCCCGATGTCCTGTCGCTTCTGCTCGATCATTTTGCGGCCAATATGCCGCTGTTCAAGCCTGCAACCGCCAGCTTTTCCGTGCCCGCAGAAGATGCCGCCATCGCCGAAGATCCGGCCGATGCGGATATCATCCTTCAAATCAAAGAGCTGATCGAAACGCGCGTCCGCCCGGCCGTTGCCAATGATGGCGGAGACATTGTCTATCGCGGTTTTGATAAGGGGCGTGTCTATCTGAAAATGCAAGGGGCGTGCGCAGGCTGCCCCTCTTCTTCTGCCACCCTCAAAAATGGGATTGAGCAATTGCTCAAACATTATGTGCCGGAAGTGACAGAAGTTCTTGCCGTCTAATCATCGCCAATAGGGGGACGTTTCCATGGCACAGCCGCTCGACACAGCCGCTCTCGATCAGCTTTTCCGCGAAGCCCGGTCTTATAATGGCTATTTGAATAAGCCTGTCAGCCAAGAGCAGATGGATGCCATTTGGGAACTGATGAAATATGGCCCCACCTCTGCCAACGCGCTGCCCGCCCGGCTAGTCTGGTGCGCAAGCGACGCGGCAAAGGAGAAGCTGGCCAGCCTCACCATGCCCGCCAATCGCGACAAGATTCGGTCTGCCCCCGTTTCAGTCATCATCGGGATGGATTTGGAATTTTACGAAGCCCTGCCCGAGCTTTTCCCTCATGCCGATGCGCGCAGCTGGTTTGTGGGCAATGACGCGGCGATTTCGGCAACCGCGTTTCGCAACTCCTCCTTGCAAGGCGCCTATTTCATCATGGCTGCCCGTGCGCTGGGCCTGGACACGGGGCCGATGTCCGGCTTTTCAAATGAGGCGGTCGACGACGCGTTTTTCGCCGGAACCAAGGTGAAGTCGAACTTTATTTCGACCCTTGGCTATGGCGATCCGGCGACGATCTTTGAACGATCCCCCCGACCCGGCTTTGACCGCTTCAATACCATTGTCTGAAGCGCCGCTTCATTTGGTGATTGAAACGGCGACCACCGCCTGTTCGGTGGCGCTGTTGCGGGGGGACGTGATTGTCGCTCATGCGCATGAAGAGGGCGCGCGCGGCCATGCCGAGCGGCTCATCCCCATGATTGCGACATTGCCAGATGGTGGCCGCGCAGATGCCATTTTGGTCAATTGCGGCCCGGGCAGCTTTACCGGTGTGCGCGTTGGCCTAGCTGCGGCGCGGGCCTTGGGCCTTGCTTGGGGCGTTCCAGTCCACGGCTATTCGACGCATGCCCTGCTCGCGGCCCGATTATTTGAGGACCAGCCCAGCTTGACCAAAGCCATGATCGTCATTGAAGGCGGGCATGGGGAAGTCTTCACCCAAAGCTATGCTGCCCGCCCGCTGATGGCGCTGAACGATCTGGCCTCCTGCGTGCCGGAGACTGTCCCTTTTCAAGCTGTTGCCGCCGGGTCCGCCGCCGGGCGCATTGCCTGTGATCAGGCCGTGATGGTTGGCCCAGACGCGCGGGACGTTCGATTGCTGCCGAGCACCATGCGGTCATTGCCCCCCAGCCCGATTTATGGTCGCGCGCCCGATGCCAAGCCGAACCCGTGACAGATACCCTCAGAATTTATGAGGGCGATGGTCGCGCCATAGACAGCATCATGCCCGTCATGGCTGCGGCATTTGATCCCGTGTTTGGGGAAGCTTGGACCGCCGATCAATGCGCCGCCTTTTTGACTCTGCCGGGAACACGCCTGTTCCTTGCCTCCAAAAACGGCGCCGTGATGGGGTTTGCCGTTGCGCGATATGTGTTTGAAGAGGCCGAGCTTCTTTTGATTGCGGTGCATCCGGACGCGCAAGGCCAAGGGATTGGAAAAGGCCTGATCAACACCATGATCGGCTGGGCCACAGAACATGGCGTCAAAACCATCTTCCTTGAAGTCCGCGAAGGAAATCAAGCACTTAATCTTTATACTCAGATGGGGTTTATCAAAGTCGGATCCCGCAAAAACTATTATCGCGGCCAAGATGCGATTGATCGCGACGCTATAAATTTACACTTTATCATCAGTATGTAATATAGTTTTCCAACAAAATTATTGGAGTTTCATTTTTGTTGTTGCCGCGATGGGCTCTTGCTGGGGCTCAGGGCGGCACGATGATGACCAGCTTTCTGTTCTGTGAACCAAAGGGCGCGTAATGGAGAATTCTGAGAATATGAATGAAACGCTGCTGACATTGACCGCAGATATTGTGGCGGCCCATGTGAGCAATAATTCTGTTTCAATCACAGATCTGCCGAATTTGATTGCCATTGTGCATGGAGCATTGGCTGGCCTTGGCGCCCCAGAACACCCCATTGCAGCAAAGCAAGAACCCGCCGTATCCGTCCGAGCGTCGATCAAACCCGATTACATCATCTGTTTGGAAGACGGCAAAAAGCTAAAAATGCTCAAGCGCCATTTAATGTCACATTATGGCATGACCCCCGATGAGTATCGCGCGAAATGGAGCCTTCCCAAGGATTATCCGATGGTCGCACCCAATTATGCCGAGCAGCGCCGCTCCCTTGCGATGAAGATCGGCCTTGGCCGAGGAGCAGGCGGTCGGCGAAAAAGATAATCCGCCCTTTGCGCCAGAGGAATTGGGGGCTAGAAGGCAAAAATTGTTCTGGCTTTCTGGCTCTCAGGTGATGCATGAACCGTTATATTGATATTGAGGCCCTGTGCCATGAAAAGGGCCTTCGCATTACTGACCAGCGGCGGGTGATTGCCAAGGTCCTGTCAGAAGCCGCAGACCACCCGGATGTAGAGGCCGTGCATGCACGTGCCTCTGCTATTGATCCGGGCATTTCCATTGCGACTGTCTATCGCACCGTCCGCCTGTTTGAAGAGGCGGGCATTTTGGAGCGACATGATTTTGGCGATGGCCGGTCCCGCTATGAAGCGGCGGCAGAGGCCCATCATGATCATCTGATCGATGTGGAAACAGGCCGCGTCATTGAATTTGTCGATCCTGAACTTGAGGCACTGCAAAAAGTCATTGCGGAACGGCTTGGCTTTCGGCTCGTCGACCATCGTATGGAGCTCTATGGCGTCGCACTCGATCGCAAGAGCTAATTCGGTTCACCCGCGGGCTTGGGCGCGCATCGCCACGATTGTGGCGGCACGTGCATCCTCCCGCATCTTGTCTGGCGGCTCTTTGACCGCCAGTCGCCCATTGCGGGGCTGTTCCTGCGCTGCGCCGGATGGGTGGCCGGGGCAGATGTAACGATCATAGGCGCGCCCGTCCGCCGCAAGGCGCTCTATATCGCCAATCATATCAGCTGGCTTGATATCCTCGCCTTGGCCGGACAAACCAAATGCGCCTTTGTGGCCAAGGCCGATATGAAGCCCTGGCCGCTCATCGGCTGGCTGACGACCAGCAACAACACGGTTTATGTTGAGCGCGAAGCCCGGCACGCCGCGCATCATCAAGCCAATGCCCTGCAGACCGCGCTGACATCTGGTCAGCCCGTCACGCTGTTCCCGGAAGGAACGACGGCTGATGGCAGCACGCTCTTGCCCTTCCGTTCCTCCCTGATTGCAGCGGTCACCCCAGCGCCCGACGACATTCAAATTCAGCCCGTGGCGCTGGATTATGGCCCAATTGTCGGCGACATTGCTTGGGTCGGGGATGAGAGCTTTGGGGCCAATGCGCTAAGGGTCCTCAGCCGCGCCGGCCGCTTTCCCGTGCGGGTCCATTTTCTTGCACCCTTGAGCCATGCCGATTTTGCCGATCGCAAGGCAATTGCAGCGCATAGTCGGGCGGAGATTGCCGCCGCCCTTGGCCTCAGCTAGGGCCGCGAGCATGACACAGCCCAGCCCCAAAACCTTCCACGTCAAATCCTTTGGCTGCCAGATGAACGTCTATGATGGCGAGCGCATGGCAGAGCTGTTGGGCGCCGAAGGGATGACGGCCTCAGCCGAAGCGGACGCCGATCTGGTGGTGCTGAACACCTGCCACATTCGCGAACGCGCGGTTGAGAAAGTCTATTCCGATATTGGCCGTCAGCGCCGCGACGATGGCACCCGCCCGATGATCGCGGTTGCCGGCTGTGTGGCGCAAGCCGAAGGCGCAGAGGTGACCGCCCGGTCGCGCGATGTGGATATTGTGGTGGGGCCACAAGCCTATCACGAACTGCCCAAGATGATTGCCCGGGCGGCACAGGGCGAACGCGTCCATGATCTCGACCTGCCCGGCCTCGACAAATTCTCAAAACTGCCTGCGCGGCGGAAAACCGGGCCAACCGCCTTTTTGACCGTGCAGGAAGGGTGCGACAAATTCTGCACCTACTGCGTTGTTCCCTATACCCGTGGCGGAGAGATTAGCCGAAGCTTTGACGCGATTGTCGATGAGGCAAAGTCTCTGGTTGATGCAGGCGCCAAAGAAATCACGCTGCTGGGTCAGAATGTGAATGCCTGGGAAGAAGGCGGCAAGGGGCTGGATCATCTGATCCGTGCACTCGATGCCATTTCCGGCCTGTCGCGCATCCGCTATATGACCAGCCACCCCAATGACATGACCGAAGGGCTGATCCGCGCCCATGCCGAGGTGGAAAAGCTGATGCCCTTCCTCCACCTGCCCGTGCAATCGGGCAGCGACCGGGTTCTCAAAGCAATGAACCGCAAGCATGGCGCGCACTCCTATCTCGCCATCCTTGATCGGGTGCGCGCGGTACGGCCCGATATTGCGCTATCGGGGGATTTCATCGTCGGCTTTCCGGGCGAGACAGAGGCGGAGTTTGAAGACACGCTGACCCTGATCCGCACGGCGCGTTATGCGCAGGCCTATAGCTTTAAATATTCCCCCCGCCCCGGCACGCCGGCCGCGACCATGGACGATCAAATTCCCCCCGATGTCATGGATGATCGCTTGCAGCGACTGCAGGCCGTGATCAATGAACAGCAGCTTGCCTTTAATCAGGCAAGCCTTGGCAAACGGACACAGGTTCTGCTGGAACGCAACGGCAAACTTGAGGGTCAGAAAATTGGCAAATCGCCTTGGCTGCAATCGGTTCATGTCATGACCAATGCACAAATCGGTGATATGGTAATCGTGGATCTGGTTTCGGCAGGGCCAAATAGCCTTGCCGGGGCCCTTATCGATAAGGATGTGAATGTCGCGCAAACCCCAGCCCGCTGAACCCGGTGATCGTGCCCGCATAGAGGTCGTTTTTGACAGGCCTCAGCTGCTGGGAACTGTTTTTGGGCAATATGATCAAAATCTGGTCGCCATCGAAAATGTGCTGGGCGTTTATATCTCCGCACGCGGCAATAAGTTGCAGATTGAGGGGGAGGCGAGCGCCATTGCCCGCGCCCGCGATGTCCTCACCGGCCTCTATAACCGCGTGGTGCATGGGGAGGAGATCGATGCCGGCTCTGTTGCCGCCATCATCTCCATGTCAGCTGAACCCACACTGGACGGCATCATCCGACACCAAGACAGCGAACAGCCGCCCGTGATGATCCGCACGCGCAAAAAGACTATTGTCCCGCGCTCCCCAACGCAGATCCGCTATATGGAGGCCTTGGTCCGCAATGATGTGATCTTTGCGCTTGGGCCAGCGGGCACCGGCAAAACCTATCTTGCCGTGGCGCAGGCCGTGTCTCAGTTGATCAGCGGGTCGGTCGACCGGCTCATCTTGTCGCGCCCAGCGGTGGAAGCGGGCGAACGTCTGGGTTTTCTGCCCGGCGATATGAAGGAAAAGGTCGATCCCTATCTGCGCCCGCTTTACGATGCGCTGTATGACTGCCTGCCCGCTGAACAGGTGGAGCGACGCATTGCGAGTGGCGAGATTGAGATTGCCCCCATTGCCTTTATGCGCGGGCGCACTCTGGCCGATAGCTTCATCATCCTCGATGAGGCGCAGAACACGACGCCAGCCCAGATGAAGATGTTCCTCACACGCTTTGGCATGAACAGCCGTATGGTCGTTTGCGGTGATCCACGTCAGGTGGATTTGCCCGATCCATCCAAATCTGGCCTTGCCGATGCCGTTGCGCGGTTGGAGGGTGTGGAGAGCATCGCCACCGTGCGGTTCAATGTTGGTGATGTGGTGCGCCACCCCATCGTGGGGCGCATCGTCGAAGCCTATGAAGGGCCAGACAGCGCACCGCGATGATCGACACCGCGATCCTGAATGAAGGCTGGGATGCGTCCATTGACTGGGAGGGGTTGGCCGAAGCGGCGGTCAATCATGCCATCCGCCTGTCCCCTCACCGCGCCCTTGCCGACATCGATACGCCCGTTGAAATCGCGATCCGCCTGACGAGCGATGCCGAGGTTCACATCCTCAACCACACCTATCGCCAAAAGGATAACCCGACCAACGTCCTGTCCTTCCCAATGGTCGACCCAGAGGCGCTGGGCGGATTGGCCAAGGCGGGCGTGCCGGAGATTATGTTGGGCGATATTGTTCTTGCCAATGAAACCTGCGTCAGCGAAGCGGCGGACAAGGGAATTGCGGTGAATGCCCATGCAACCCATTTGATTGTTCACGGTGTTTTGCATCTGATCGGCTTTGATCATATAACTGACGCAGATGCAGAAGAGATGGAAGGGCTTGAACGCCTGATCATGGCTGATCTTGGCCATGATGATCCTTACGGAGACTAGAAACACACTTATGTCGGAGGATGCCAGTAGTAGCCGATCTTGGTTTGAATCGCTGAGGTCGCTGATATTCCGCAGTCGAGAAGCCTCGTTGCGCGATCAGATTGAAGACGCAATTGAAGAAGCCGAAGAGGATGGGGAAACGCCCGCTCATGGCGATCTTTCTGCCATTGAGCGCGAAATGCTCAAGAACCTGCTGCATTTTGGCGAACGCACCGTCGGCGATATTGCCGTGCCGCGCAGCGACATCATGGCCGTGCCCACAACAATCAGCTTTGCCGATTTGGTGAAGGCCTTTGCCGATGCCGGGCATAGCCGCTTGCCCGTGTATCGGGATAATCTCGATAATGTCTCCGGTATGATTCACATTAAGGATGTGTTTGCTATTTTGGCGCGCAACCGCAAACCACCGGCCACCATCGCAAAGCTGATCCGTCAGCCGCTTTATGTGCCCGCCGCCAGAAGCGTGCTAGACTTGCTGGCGGATATGCGCGCCAAGCGGATGCATCTGGCCATTGTCATCGACGAATATTCTGGAACCGAAGGTCTGGTGACAATTGAAGATCTGGTCGAAGAAATTGTTGGCGATATTGAAGATGAGCATGACGACGCCCCCGTGGCCCTGCTCGCTTATGTGGAGGACGGCATTTGGGAAGCCGATGCCCGTGCGCCGCTGGAAGATGTCGCCGAAACCATTGACGCGCGCCTTGGCGAAATTGACGAAGATGTCGATACACTGGGCGGCCTTGCCTTTGTGCTGGCAGGCCATGTGCCTGTCGTTGGCGAAATCCTGACCCATGAGAGCGGCTGGCGATTGGAAGTGACCGAAGGCGATGAGCGCCGGGTCATGCGCCTGCGCCTGCACGCCCCCATTGTTCATATGCCTTTGGGAAAATAGCCGGGCCGCGCGGCGCAGGTCGCTTGCCCAACCGCCAGCATGAATGATAGCTGGATGAATAGTAGATGGAGATCCGCATGAACTGGCGCACCCACGCAAAGATTATTTCCGGCCTTGTCATTGTCGGCCTAGGCGGCGGCATTTGGTATCTGACGACGCCCACGCAGTCGAAGGTGGACTTTAACAAGCTCTATGGGCCAGTGCCGGATCTGAGCAATCTTGAGCAAGAAGCCTTTCCCTCCATTGTCATTGCAAAAGTTGTCGGCTGGCAAGGGGCGGCAAAGCCCGTGGCGGCACCCGGCCTTCAGGTGGCCGAATTTGCCCGCGACCTGGATCATCCGCGCTGGATGAAGCTGCTCCCCAATGGTGATGTGCTGGTGGCTGAATCCACCCAGCCGTCCCGCCCGCCCCAAGGTCTTGGCGACAGAATTGCCAAGTGGATCATGCAAAAGGCAAATGGATCAAGCGTCTCTGCCAACCGGATCACCCTGCTGCGCGACAGCGACGGGGATGGCAAAATTGATCTGCGGTCTGCGCTGCTGACGGCGGAAAATGGTCTCAACTCCCCCTTTGGGATGGAGCTGGTAGGGGACACGCTCTACGTCGCCAATACCGACAGCCTGATGGCCTTCCCCTATAAAACAGGGGACACCAAGATTTCGGTGAAGGGCGAGAAAATCGTCCCGCTGCCCGCCTCGTCGCCAAATAATCACTGGGCGCGCAATGTCATTGCCTCGCCGGACCAAAAGACTTTGCTCGTCACCGTCGGCTCGAACAGCAATATCGGTGAAAATGGCCTGAAGAGTGAAGAATATCGCGCCAATGTTCTGGAAGTTTATCCCAAGCAAAAGACATTCCGTATCTTTACCGCTGGCCTGCGCAACCCCAATGGCCTCGCATATGAGCCAAAGACGGGCTATCTCTGGACGACGGTGAATGAGCGGGATCAGCTTGGCCCCGATACGCCGCCCGATTATCTGGCAACGGTTGATTTCGGTGGCCATTATGGCTGGCCTTGGTTCTATTGGCGCTTGCCCGATCACCGCGTGCAGCCGCAGCGGCCCGACCTTCAGCAATATGTGAAGCGGCCCAATTATGCGCTGGGCGCACATACCGCTTCGCTGGGTCTCGCCTTTGCAGGCACGGCAAAACTGGGGCCGAATTTTGCCAATGGGGCTTTTATCGGTCAGCATGGCTCTTGGAACCGCAAGCCGCAGTCTGGCTATAAGGTCATCTATGTGCCCTTTAATGCGCGCGGCTTTCCCGAAGCCAAGGCCAAGCCCATTGAGGTGCTGACCGGCTTTCTCAATGCCAAGGGAGAGGCCCAAGGCCGCCCGGCGGGTGTGACCATCGACAAGACGGGGGCCCTGCTCGTAGCAGATGATAGCGGCAATCGGATCTGGCGGGTGATGGCGGCCAAATAAGCCAGGCTTTGCTCATCAGGTCGCAAAAAGCATTGCATCATCGGCAAAGGCCTTGAACTCCAGCGCATTGCCGCTGGGGTCCAAGAAGAACATCGTCGCCTGTTCCCCCGGCTGCCCTTTGAACCGGATATGCGGCGCAATGCCAAAGCGGATGCCCGCAACCTGCAGGCGCGCGGCCAGCCCCTCCCATTGATCCATCGTCAGCACGACGCCGAAATGGGGCACGGGCACATCATGCCCATCCACCGGATTGCGGGTCGCTACAGGTTTGGCCGCAGGGTCGAGATGGGCGACAATCTGATGCCCATACAGGTCAAAGTCGATCCACTGATCAGAGCTCCGCCCTTCCCCACAGCCCAGAACACCGCCGTAAAAGGCGCGGGCGGCCGCTAGGTCGTGAACGGGAAAAGCAAGATGAAATGGGCGCATGGCCAGTCTTTAGCGCGCTGGCCGCGTGAGACAAAGATTGAAAACAAGCCCATCAGGCTTTAGCCCCATCGCGTGCGCTATCTCCCCTTGCTCCTCGCCTTTGTCGCTGGCCTTGTTTCGGCAACGGGTTTTGCGCCGTTGGGGCTATGGCCGCTGACCCTTTTGTGTTTGGCAGTACTGGCACATGTGGTGCGGACGGCCGCCAGCCTGCGCAGCGCGATGGCGCGGAGCTATGGCTTTGGGGCGGGGCATTTCCTTCTGGGGCTGAATTGGATTGCGGGCGCTTTTGCCTATCAGTCTGCCATGCCCGTCTGGCTTGGCTGGGTCGCGGTGGTCGCTTTGTCCCTTTTCCTTGCGGTCTATCCGGCACTGGCCAGCGGCTTTGCTTGGCGGCTGGGGAGGGATCGGCCCGATGGCAGCTTCATCCTTTTTCTCGCCTCAGGCTGGACATTGGCAGAAGCCGCGCGGGCCACGCTCTTTACCGGATTTGCTTGGAACCCGCTAGCTGCCTCCGTCGCAGGAGCCGCGCAAGCCACGGCCTTTATTGGCACCTATGGCGTGTCGTCGCTCGTCATGCTGATCGGTGGGGCGATCTGGCTGGTGGCCCGTCAACATTGGCGGGCCGCTGCCCTGATCTCTGCCCTGCCTATCGCCGCGCTGCTTCTCGCCCCCGGCGGATGGGCAATCGGGTCGGTGAATGCGCCCAAGGCAAAAGCCCCGCTGCTGCGGGTGGTGCAGCCCAATATCGGCCAGCAGGACAAGCATGTCGCCGCCTTTGACGCGATCAATTTTCGCAAGCTCGAAGAGATGACGGGCGCGCCCAGTTCTGCGCCTCGGCTGATCCTCTGGCCGGAAGCCGCCGTGCCGGACTATCTCGAGGAAGACCCCGGCGCACGCGCGCGGCTGGCTAGCTTGCTCGGGCCCAAAGACATGCTGCTCACCGGTGGTGTGGCTTTGGAATATGACCGCGATGGACAGTTGGTCGGCGCGCGCAACAGCGTGTTTGCTATGACCCCGCAAGGCAAACTGACCGGGCGCTATGACAAGGCGCACCTTGTGCCTTATGGGGAATATCTGCCGATGCGGCCGATCCTGTCGGCAATCGGCCTATCACGGCTGGTGCCGGGAGACATAGATTTCTGGCCGGGGCCGGGGCCAGGCACCCTGAGCGTTCCGGGGTTTGGCAAAGTTGGCGCGCAGGTCTGTTATGAAATCATCTTTTCGGGCCATGTGGTCGACCGCGCGAACCGACCCAATTTTATCTTTAACCCCTCCAACGATGCTTGGTTCGGCAGCTGGGGCCCGCCCCAGCATCTGACGCAGGCACGGCTGCGCGCGATGGAAGAAGGCCTGCCCGTGGTGCGATCCACCCCCACGGGGATTTCCGCCGTGATCAATGCACAAGGGCGGATTGTCGCTGCCCTTCCCTTCCAAAAGGCAGGCGCAATTGAGGTTGCGCTGCCGCCTGCTGCTGCCCCCACGCCTTTTGCCAAATATGGCAATCTTCTGCCCATAGCCCTTGCCCTGCTGCTCATCGCACTGGCCATTGCAACGCGCCGCACCCTGCGCTAAGGGCGTATTTAAAGACATAAAGCTTTCTTTATATGCACAGGAACTCGTCGATGCGCAGCAGCTATCTTTTCACGTCTGAAAGTGTTTCCGAAGGCCATCCCGATAAGGTCGCGGATCAGATTTCGGATGCCATTGTTGATCTTTTCCTTTCCAAAGACCCCGAAGCACGCGTGGCGTGCGAAACCATGACGACGACCCAGCTTGTTGTTCTGGCCGGCGAAATTCGCGGCAAGGGCATTATGGATGAAGCCGGCAATTGGGCGCCGGGCGTCAAGGATGAAATCGAAGCCACCGTCCGCAAGGTCGTGAAAGACATTGGCTATGAGCAGGATGGCTTTCATTGGAAAACACTGAGCTTTTACAACAACCTGCACCCGCAATCGGCGCATATCGCGCAAGGCGTCGACGCCTCTGGCAATAAGGATGAAGGCGCTGGCGACCAGGGCATCATGTTCGGCTTTGCCTGCGATGAAACGCCCGATTTGATGCCCGCAACGCTGGATTACAGCCACAAGATTCTGGAGCGTATGGCCGCTGACCGTCATTCGGGCGCGGCACCGTTTCTGGAGCCGGACACCAAGAGCCAGGTCACGCTGAAGTTTGACAATGGCAAGCCTGTCGCCGCGACCGCCATCGTCGTCTCCACCCAGCATAAGCCGGGTTATGACACGGGCGCGCACGAAGCTGAGTTGAAGGCCTATGTGAAGAAGGTCATCGCCGATGTCATTCCGGCCGCCCTTTTGTCCGATCAGACAGTCTATCACATCAACCCCACGGGCAGCTTTGAAATTGGCGGGCCAGATGGCGATGCGGGCCTGACAGGTCGCAAGATCATTGTCGACACCTATGGTGGGGCAGCCCCGCATGGCGGCGGCGCTTTTTCCGGCAAAGACCCGACCAAGGTTGATCGCTCGGCTGCTTACATCACCCGCTATCTGGCGAAGAATATTGTGGCCGCTGGTCTCGCCACGCGCTGCACGATCCAGCTGGCCTATGCGATTGGCGTGTCAGAGCCTTTGTCGCTTTATGTCGATACGCATGGCACGGGCAAAGTGGGCGATGACAAGATTGAAGACGCCATCCGGTCGATCAGCAAGCTGGGCAAGCTGACCCCGCGCGGCATCCGCACGCATCTGAGCCTCAATAAGCCAATTTATGGCCCGACGGCCGCCTATGGCCATTTCGGCCGCAAGGCAGATGGGGACTTTTTCCCTTGGGAACGCACCGATCTTGTGAACGATCTCAAGGCGGCACTCGGCCTCTAAGGCTTGCGATCATGGGGGCGTCCGCTTAATCGGCGCCCTCATGACCGATCCCACAACATTGAACCGCCTTTATGGTCGCGCCAAGGGCCATAAGCTGCGGGCTGGCCAACAGGCGCTTGTCGATGATGCCTTGCCCCGCGTCGCGGTTCCAGACGGGCCGCTCGACGCCAAAACCCTCTTTGGCGATGATAGGCCACTGCACTTTGAAATCGGCTTTGGCGGCGGTGAGCAGCTGGCGTATCAGGCCGCGCACCACCCCGACGCCGGGTTTATTGGCTGCGAGCCTTTTGTGAACGGTGTTGTCAGCGCGCTGATGCACATGCGCGATGACAAACTTTCCAATGTTCGGCTGCATATGGGCGATGCGCTTGATGCGCTGGGTCGCTTGCCCGATGCGTCATTGGATCGCGCCTATCTGCTCCACCCCGACCCTTGGCCCAAGGCCCGGCACGCCAAACGCCGGATGATGAACCCCGGCCCGCTGGATATGATTGCCGCCAAGCTCAAGCCCGGCGGCGAGTTCCGCTTTGGTACGGATCACCCCATTTATTGCCGCTGGGCGATGATGCAGATGAACCAAAGGCAGGATTTCATCTGGCAGGCTCAAACCGCAAGCGACATGCTCATCCGCCCCGATGATTGGCCAGAGACGCGCTATGAGCGCAAGGCCCGCACCGTCTTCGGACATGACGTGTGGTATTTCCGCTATATCCGCGTGTGAGGGTTTGGCCCTCCCCCGACCCCTCCCGCCTGCGGGAGGGGAGCGAGACTTAGGCGGGCGCAGCCTGCGTTAGTCGCAGCGGGGAGGGCAGAGCGCGCCCCTATCTTTTCGGCGACAGCTTCAACAATCGCGCATCCGGGCCATCCTCCAGCAACCAGATATGGCCATCGGGGGATTGATCGACTTCGCGGATGCGCTTGTCCGTTGGCCAGTGATCGGCCTTGGTGGCGGCCTCCCCGTTCAGATCAACACGGACCAGCGCCTTTCCGCCAAGCGCCCCGATAAAGGCGTCGCCCGTCCATTGTGGGAAGAGCGTGCCGCGATAGATCATCAGACTGCCCGGAGAGATGGCGGGAACCCAAAAGACCTTTGGGGCAACAAAGCCATCGCCCGGCGCATGATCGGGGATGATGCGGCCATCATAATGGTCCCCATTGGACACGATGGGATAGCCGAAATTCGCGCCCGGCGTCACAAGGTTCAACTCATCGCCATGGCGCGGGCCCATTTCAATTTCCCACAGCCGTCCTGCTGCATCAAAATCAAGGCCCAGAGGATTGCGGATGCCATAGGCATAGATTTGCGCGGTCACGCCGCCCTTGGCGGCCATCGGATTGTCTGCGGGCACAATCCCGTCCGCATTCAGCCGAACAATCTTGCCGAGATTTCCGGTCAGTTCCTGCGCCGGATCAAATTTCTGGCGTTCGCCTGAAGAGATATAGAGCATGCCATCTGGGCCAAAGGCGATGCGGTGGC
>RFSU01000050.1 GCA_009923795.1 Sphingomonadaceae bacterium | reverse complement strand
GACGCCAATCTGGAGCGCCGCACGGGGGCCAATGGCTGGGTCGAAATGACATTAACCGAAGGCAAAAATCGCGAAGTGCGCCGCGTTCTTGAATTTTTGGGCCTCGAAGTCTCGCGCTTGATCCGCACCAGCTACGGCCCCTTTGCGCTGGGCGATCTTGAGCGTGGAGCTGTCGCCGAAGTTGACCGGAATCAATTGTTCATTTTTCGTCAGAGCCTGCCCAAATGAGGATCATATCTGGGGCCTGGCGCGGCCGACCTTTGGTTGCGCCCAAAGGGGACGCGACGCGGCCGACAGCAGATCGCACGCGCGAAGCGCTGTTTTCTATGCTCGTGAGCCGCTTGGGCGGACTGGAAGATCTCTCAGTGGCGGATCTGTTTGCAGGATCGGGAGCGCTTGGTTTGGAAGCGCTGTCGCGGGGCGCCGCACATTGCCTATTCGTAGAGCAGGATCGCGCCGCTATAGATGCGCTCAAGACCAATATCGCAAAGCTGAACGCAACAGGTGCCGAAGTGCGTCAGGGATCGGTGCTTTCCCTGCCCCCAGCACCTCAACCGCTTGATCTGATCATGATGGACCCGCCTTATCAGAGCGGCGCAGGCTCTGTTGCGCTCGACAAGCTCAAGCGACTGGGCTGGATCGGCCCGGCCACGCTGATCAGCGTTGAGACGTCACGCACCGAGACAATCGCTGTCGATGGCTTCGAAATTGAGGCGCAACGCGATTACGGAAAAGCGCGCCTCACCCTTTTGCGCGCAGGCCAATAAGTCCGATCAAGCTGAGTCCCGCGCAGGCAGCCAAATAAACGCCGACAGCGCCAAGCCCGGATTGGTCGGCCAATCTCTGGGCAATGAGCGGCGCGAGACCTCCCCCCAAGATACCCGCCATGTTGAAGGCAACAGAAGCGCCAGAATAACGCACACGTGCGGGAAACAAGCCCGGCAACCAAGCCCCGAGTGGGCCATAGACAAGACCCATTGCGAAAAGAGCTGAGGACAGGAACAAGGCGATAAGCGGCACCTGTCCACTGCCCAGTGTCGGCACGATCATCGCCGCCACGCCAAGCGTCAGACCACAGCCGACCATTAACACATTGCCTGCGCCAAATCTGTCCGCCGCAAAGCCTGACACGATAATGCCCAATGCCAGAAACAAGATAGCAAAGAGCTGAATTCCAAGGAACGTTTCCCGGGCGATCCCAATCGTTCCAGTCCCGAAACCAAGGGCAAAGGCCGTCGCCAAATAGAATATGGCAAAACAGGCAATAGCTGCCAACGTCCCACCCAATACGGCGGGCCAATGATCTCGCAGCAATTCGGCAAGTGGAACCTTGGGCGGCGGCGCAGTTTTCAGAGCCTCAGCAAAGGCAGGCGTTTCCGTCAGACGCAACCTTATCCACAAGCCAATCCCCACCAACAACGCGCTGCCGATGAAAGGGATCCGCCAGCCCCAATTCCTAAAGTCTGCATCCGACAGAAATAGTCCTAAGAGGAGGAAGAGCCCGTTGGACGCCAAGAACCCGACTGGGGCCCCAAGTTGGGGAAACATGCCATAACGCGCGCGCTTTCCTTCAGGCGCATTTTCAACCGCAAGAAGTGCTGCACCACCCCATTCCCCGCCAAGGCCAAATCCCTGTCCAAAGCGCAACAGGCAGAGCAAGGCTGGGGCAACCCAGTCAATCAGATCATAGGGTGGCAAAAACGCGATGAGAAAGGTGGAAATGCCCATAATCAGAAGGGACGCGACCAGCGTCGATTTGCGCCCCACCCGATCCCCATAATGGCCAAAGGCTATTGCCCCTAAGGGCCGCGCAAAAAAGGCAACGGAAAAGCTGGCATAGCTCAACAAAAGCTGAAGGCCAGGCTCATCCGATGGAAAGAATAAGGGACCAAAAACCAGGGCAGCGGCCGTCGCATATATGTAGAAATCATAAAACTCGACGGCCGTCCCGACGAGTGACGCCGCGAGAATGCGACGATGAGACGGTGCGGTTGTCATGGTCTCTCTCCCCTTGCCAGATTGGCCCTAGCGCGCACGGGGCCAAGGGGAAAGAGAGCGAGAAGAAGTTTGCCCATCATCGGGCAACGCCCCTTGCGACTGATGCCGATGTTCCCTAATCGTTCGCATCATGACTCTTCCCGCACATTCTGAAGAACCCGCCTATATCAAAGGCCTGAATGCGCCTCAGCGCGACGCCGTGCTGACCACCGAAGGGCCGGTTCTGATGCTGGCAGGTGCAGGCACGGGCAAGACAGCCGCCCTTACCGCGCGACTTGCGCATTTGATTGCGACCCGGCGCGCATGGCCATCGGAAATCCTTGCTGTCACCTTCACCAACAAGGCCGCGCGCGAAATGAAAGAGCGCGTCGGGCGCATTATAGGTGACGCTGTGGAAGGCATGCCTTGGCTTGGCACATTTCACGCGATCTGCGCAAAGATGCTTAGAAGGCATGCGGAACTTGTTGGTTTACAATCCAATTTCACAATTTTGGATACGGATGATCAGCTCCGCTTGCTCAAGCAAATCGTTCAAGCAGCGGACCTAGACGAAAAACGCTGGCCCGCACGGCAGCTCGCCGGGCTGATCGATCAGTGGAAGAATAAAGGCCTGACGCCCGAAGACATTGACGCTGGCGAAAGTGAACGATTTGCCAATGGCAAGGGCGGCGCTCTTTACGCACTCTATCAAGCCCGCCTGAAAGCTCTAAATGCCTGCGATTTTGGTGACTTATTGCTGCATATGCTGACCATTTTGAAAAAGCATCGTGATGTTCTTGAAAGCTATCAACAACGCTTCAAATATGTTCTGGTTGATGAGTATCAGGATACCAATGCAAGCCAATATCTCTGGCTGCGCCTGCTGGCCCAAGCCAATAAGAATATCTGCGTTGTCGGCGATGATGATCAGTCCATTTATTCATGGCGCGGCGCAGAAGTCGCCAATATTCTGCGATTTGAAAAGGATTTTCCCGGCGCGGCCGTCATTCGACTTGAACAAAATTACCGATCCACACCGCATATCTTGGGCGCAGCATCTGGCCTGATTGCGAAAAATGGCGGCCGTCTGGGCAAGACGCTGTGGACGGAAGTGGACGCGGGCGACAAGGTTGAGGTGATCGGTGTCTGGGACGGTCCAGAAGAGGCTCGGCGCGTCGGTGAGCTTGTTGAGGACTATCAACGCGCGGGTGGATCGATGATGCGGCCATCCTTGTGCGGGCGCAGTTTCAAACCCGCGAATTTGAAGATCGTTTCATTGCGATAGGCTTGCCCTACAGAATTGTGGGCGGTTTTCGTTTCTATGAACGCGCGGAAATTCGGGATGCGCTTGCCTATCTGCGCCTCGTCAATCAACCTGCCGATGATCTGGCTTTTGAACGGATCGTCAACCAGCCCAAACGGGGCCTAGGTGATAAGGCACTGGCCAAGGTTCAGATGTTGGCCCGTGCACAGAACTGCCCGCTCTCGCTCGCCGCGGCGCGTATTCTCGACACCGATGAATTGACGCCACAAGCCCGCCGTGCCCTTGGTGGCTTTATTGGCGATCTGGCGCGCTGGCGCGATATGGCAAACACGCGGCCCCATCATGAACTCGCGCGCCAAATATTGGATGAGAGCGGCTATACAGCGATGCTTCAGGCCGATAAATCGGCCGAAAGTGCGGGTCGCCTTGAAAATTTGAGCGAACTTGCCCGCGCCATGGAAGATTATGAAACGCTGGGCGCGTTTCTGGAACATGTCAGTCTTGTGATGGACAATGAAGCCGCATCAGATGGCGCAAAGCTGACCATGATGACCATCCATGCCGCCAAGGGCCTTGAGTTTGAGCGCACCTTTCTTGCGGGGTGGGAGGAAGGCGTATTCCCCTCTCAACGGTCGCTAGATGAAGGCGGACTTGCCAGTTTGGAAGAAGAGCGCCGTCTGGCCTATGTCGCCATCACCCGCGCACGCAGGAAATGCACGATCCTGCACGCCGCAAACCGCCGGATATATGGCCAGTGGACCTCGAGCCTCCCGTCCCGCTTCGTAGCCGAACTTCCTCCTGAGCATGTCGAGCAGGAAAGCAGCTTTGGCGGGGGCGAGAGCCTATGGCGGGCGAATTGGGCGCAAAACAGCGATCCTTTTGCCCATGTGGCCCGTAGCACGGGCCGTGGTCCCGGATGGCAGCGTGCCTCTGCCGATTTCTCAACACAGCCGACCCGCATCGTGGAAGCGCGAACCAGTGCCGTTGGCCTTGGCAACAAAGGCCGGAGCGATCTGTCGATAGGTCAGCGGGTTTTCCATGAGAAATTTGGCTATGGTCTGATCGCCGAAATTGAAGGCAATAAGCTGGAAATTGACTTTGATCAGGCGGGACGAAAACGGCTGCTCGATACATTTGTCAAACTTGCCTGAACGGGATTTCCAGGCAGAGCCCCGCATAAAGGTTGCGCGACTATTCGCTTCCGGCCAAGGGAGTCGAGATGAACGCCATCGCTCCTAAGGACATCCACCCTCTCGCTTTGCGTGATTACAGATTTTTCTGGATTGCACGATTTTTCGCGGTGGTAGCAACGACAGGCATGGTCGTCGTTCTTGGCTATCAATTCTATGATCTTGCCCGAACAGAATATGGCCTCAGCATTCGCGAAGCCTCATTCCAATTAGGATTGCTGGGGCTTGCGCAGTTTCTCCCCCTCGCAATTTTAACACCGGTCGCTGGGTGGGTGGCAGACCGGTTTGACCGACGCCATATCGCCATCCTGGCCAATGGCATTGATGCCAGCATCGCTCTTTCGCTCGCCATTCTTTCGGCGAATGATGCGCTTACCCTCCCTATCCTCTTTTTCATGGCAGCGATGCACGGGGTTGCGCGGGTGTTTCTAGCGCCGGCCATGTCCTCCATCGTTCCCAATATCGTTCCAGCCTCCATCTTGCCCCGCGCAATCGCCTTCAACTCTATGGCGTGGCAGTCGGCCACCGTCATCGGGCCGGGTATTGGCGGCATTTTATTCGCGCGTCAGGCGGATATCCCTTATTGGCTGTTCACTGGCCTTTTAGTTGCAGCCAGCCTGTGCGTGGCCTTGATCAAGCCTTTTCCAAAGCCCCAGATTAAGGGGGATGCCCACCCGTTTCAGCAGATGATCGATGGGCTGCGATACACCTGGAATGAACGCTTTCTGCTGGGTGCGATCACGCTTGATCTCTTTGCTGTTCTGCTGGCCGGTGCAACAGCCTTGCTCCCGGTTTTTGCGCGCGACATATTGCTCGTCGGCCCGGAAGGTCTTGGTTGGCTTCGGGCGGCCCCAGCCGCAGGCGCGACGCTTGTTGCGCTTTGGTTCTCGTTCCGTCCTTTGAAGCATAATGTCGGCGTTAAAATGTTGTGGGCGGTCGTTGTCTTCGGTGTTGCGACAATCGGCTTCGGGCTTTCCCAATCCTATTGGCTGTCCCTTGGGCTTTTGGCGGTGCTTGGCGGCGCGGATATGTTGTCGGTTTATGTCCGCTCTTCTTTGGTTCAACTCAACACGCCGGACGATATGCGCGGCCGGGTTGGTGCTGTGTCGTCGCTTGCTGTTTCGGGCTCAAATGAATTGGGTGAATTACAATCCGGCCTTGCCGCAGCGGTTCTTGGCCCCATTGGCGCTGTTGTCTTTGGCGGAATTGGGGCTATCTTGGTCACCGGGCTGTGGGCTTGGCTTTTTCCAGAGTTGAGACGCGCCCGAACATTCGAACCGCAATTCCGAAGGATAGATCCATGAAGGCAGCTTCGATCCTCGACACCATTGGGGGCACCCCCCATGTCCGCGTCTCCCGACTCTTCCCGGATCGAGAGGTTTGGATCAAATCCGAACGGTCAAATCCCGGCGGATCGATCAAGGATCGTATCGGCCTCGCAATGATTGAGGACGCCGAGAAATCCGGCGCGCTGAAACCCGGCGGCACGATTGTTGAACCGACCAGCGGCAATACAGGCATCGGCCTTGCGATGGTCGCGGCGGTCAAGGGCTATAAACTCGTCCTCGTCATGCCAGAGAGCATGTCGTTGGAGCGGCGTCGGCTGATGTTGGCTTATGGTGCCAGCTTTGACCTCACCCCGCGTGAGAAGGGCATGAAGGGCGCAATTGAACGTGCGCTGGAAATCGTTGCCTCAACACCCGGCGCTTGGATGCCGCAGCAATTTGAGAATCCAGCAAATATCGATGTTCACGTGCGCACCACAGGCCCGGAAATCTTGGCCGACTTTGCAGACACACCACTTGATGCAATCATCACCGGCGTGGGTACGGGCGGCCATATTACGGGCGTGGCCCAATTCCTAAAGCCCCATTGGCCAAAGCTGAAAATCTATGCGGTCGAGCCAACTCTTTCCCCCGTGATCAGCGGTGGAAGCCCTGCCCCCCACCCCATTCAGGGAATTGGCGCGGGCTTTATCCCGGCCAATCTGCACACGGCATTGCTCTATGGGGTCATTCAGGTTGATCCCGCCGATGCCAAGACCATGGCCCGCCGCGCCGCGACCGAAGAAGGCATGTTGGTTGGTATCAGCTCTGGTGCGACGCTTGCCGCAATCGCGCAAAAGCTTCCCGATTTGTCAAAGGATGCCCGGGTGCTCGGGTTTAACTATGACACGGGCGAACGCTATTTGTCTGTGCCAGATTTCCTTCCGGAGGCATAAGACACGCGCCGGATGCTCCCCATCGTGACTGGAACGTCGCTGCCCTTGGCGGGTGCGGCGGACCCGCGCGGGGTGCGCCCTGCGCCAATTGCTCTTCTTATCTGCGCCGCCATAATGGGCATCCTATTTTGGGCAATTGACGCCGGGCCATTGGGAAAAGCCTTTGATGGCGTGCAGCAGCCTCCCCTCATGTCGGAAAGCGCGCCTTTGCCAAAAGAAATTCCAGCGATTGAACCGTTGGAACTCAAGCAAATTGCTCCCAGTCTCGCCAAAAAGATTAACGACGCAACACCCTTTACACGCGAGCCAGTTCCCCCTGCCCGACCCTTTTACATATCGGGCGCAGCCCTTGATCGTGATCGCGCGACTGACTGCCTTGCCGCCGCCATTTGGTATGAAGCAGGCGCAGAGGCGCTTGCTGGCAAGAAAGCGGTCGCGCAGGTCGTTCTCAACCGGGTTCGGCATCCAGCCTTCCCCAAAACCGTCTGCGGCGTCGTCTTTCAGGGGGCTGAGCGGCGAACAGGGTGCCAATTCACCTTCACTTGCGACGGCGCAATGACCCGCACGCCCTCTGCCTCAGCCTGGGGTAATGCACGGGGTCTCGCGCGAATTATGCTGACGGGAGAAGTCTTTAAGCCCGTTGGTTCAGCCACCCATTACCACACGGATTGGGTTTTACCCGCTTGGAGCGCAAAACTCGATAAGGTGCACAAGGAAGAGACCCATTTATTCTTCCGCTGGATGGGCTGGTGGGGCAATTTGGCGGCCTTTAAGGGGCGGTATTTTGGAAGCGAGCCCGTCGTCACACAATTGATACCGCTGTCCCCCAGCCATGCGATGAGCCGCGACGGCGATATTCTCTTGGCAGGACAACTTGACAGCACGCTCGCAGAGCAAAGCGACGGTGACGCAAAGGCGCAGCAAGAGATTGGACTGCCGCCCAATCCCTATGGGTTCAAACCAAAGCTGCAGAGCCCGACGGCGGATTTTCTGGTGTTCGTTGTGCCCCGCAGGACTGACCCAAGCGTCATGCTGAGCCTTGTTCTGTTTTCCTGCTCGGTCAAACCCTATTGCAAAATCATGATTTGGACCGACGCAAAACCCGCGCCGACGTACCTTCCCGTGGCCGATGAGTTTTTGCCAAGCATGGCCTTTAGCTATTTGCGCAACCGTTCTTCTGGCCTCGACAAGGCCCTTTGGAATTGCGACCTTTTCCCAAGGTCCGATGCAAGCCAGTGCATGAAGCCGAGGCCAGCCAAAGCACCGGTGCCGAAGCCGGAGACAGCCGCATCACAAGACGCCGCCCTGTTGCTGCAATAGCAACACGGGCAAAGCCCTAAATTACCTCCAGAGCCTGATTTACAGCCTGCCTCAGACAGGCTAGCCTTCTTCCTTCATTCGGGGTCTTAGCATGACATTTATCGGCAAAATCTGGCGCATCCTCATTGGCATTAAGGACGGGCTCGTCCTGATAGCCATGCTGTTGTTCTTCGGGCTGTTATACGCCGCTCTATCGTCCACCCCGAATAATGCGACTGTTCACACAGGCGCACTCTACATCGATCTGAGTGGCACGATTGTGGAGCAACCCCAACAGGCCAGTCCGGAGGAGCTGCTGTTTGGCGGAGGTCAATCAAATGAACACCGACTTCGCGATGTGGTCCATGTTCTTGAAACGGCGGCGGAAGATCCACGCATCAAGGTTGTCGCACTTGATCTTGATGGGTTTTGGGGTGGCGGACAGGTTGCGCTTCAACGCGTGGGTGATGCCCTTGATAAGGTTCGTAAATCCGGCAAGCCCGTCATCGCGTTTGCATCGGGCTATATGGATGACAGCTATCTCCTCGCATCGCACGCCAGCGAAATTTGGCTCGACCCCATGGGTATTGCTGTCATAGCAGGCCCGGGAGGAAACCAACCCTATTTTAAGGGACTGGTCGATAAACTTGGGGTAACGGTCAACGTCTACCGGGTGGGCAAGTATAAAAGCTTTGTCGAACCCTTTATTCGCACCGATCAATCGCCTGAAGCACGCGCAGCCAATCAGGCCCTTGCTGATGCCATCTTTGCCGATTGGATGGCCAACGCGAAATCGGCCCGACCAAAGGCAAAACTGGATGCCTATATCGCAGCATCTGCCAATATGGATGGGCCAATGTCCGACAAGGCGCGGCAATTTGGCATTGTTGACCAAGTGGCGGACAAGCTGGCTTGGGCAAAGCGGATTGCCAAGATTGCCGGAACAGAGGATGATCAACCTGCAGATAGCTTTAAGCAGACCGATTTTGCGGATTATCTTGCCGCAAACCCATTGCCCTCTGCCGGCAAGATCGGGATTGTCACCGTGGCGGGTGAAATTGTTGAAGGGGAAGCACCAGCTGGCTCGGCTGGCGGCGACACAATTGCGCGGATCATTTTGGATGCTCTCGCCAAGAAAGAGCTGAAAGCTCTTGTTCTTCGGATCGATTCCCCCGGTGGGTCGGCACTCGCATCGGAGAAGATCCGTAAGGCCCTTCTTCAAGCGAAGGCGCAGGGCATGCCCGTTATTGCGTCGATGGGCAATGTGGCCGCCTCTGGCGGATATTGGGTCGCGATGGCGGGCGATAAAGTCTTTGCAGAACCGGGCACAATTACAGGATCAATCGGCGTCTTCGGGGTCTTGCCGACATTTGAAAAGTCGCTCGCCAAGCTGGGCGTAACGGCGGATGGCGTGGGCACGACCCCCCTGTCCGGCCAGCCTGATCTCCTGCGCGGCACGAATGCAGCCACAAACCAGCTTTTTCAAGCCGGCGTTGAGGATGTTTATCGCCGCTTTACGGGCTTGGTGGCCGCGCAACGCAAGCTGCCCCTCACCAAAGTCATGGAGATAGCCGAAGGCCGCGTTTGGGATGGCGGATCTGCACGTCAACTTGGCTTGGTCGACGCTTTTGGATCCCTGGATGATGCCATCTCAGAAGCCGCGAAGCGGGCCAAACTTTCTGGCCATGACGCGCGCCCCGTTTATCTTGATCACATGCCAAATTGGTTTGAGCTCTATGCCGACGGCTTGATGGGATCAGAGGCGCGCGTGCCAATTGACCCTTATGGTCATTTGATGCTCCGCCAACAGGCTGGCTTGATAGCGGGCGTGCAGGATGGGCTGACCATCTTAAATGGCCCCACTATTCAGGTCCGCTGCCTTGGCTGCCCATCCGCGCCGAAAATCGTTCGCAAGAAAGACACCCTCACGGCGCTGATCCTCGCAAAGGCTGGCCGTTAATCACAGCCATAAGATGATGCCGGTTTAGCTTGCCGTCGCTGGCTTATACTCTGCGGAATTGGTTGTGAACTCAGCATGGCCATAGGCAACAACTTGACGCTTAAGACGCGTCACAAGGCGACGGTCCGACATTTTGTCCAAAATGGGAAGGAGGCTGCACAGCCGATACGCGAACATGCGCAGCAGAATAACCAAGATAGTCGAACCGTAGAGAAGCCGATCCCTTACAGAGATGGGAACCCCCAATTCTGCCGCGCGTTGCAAGTCCCCTCCCAAAAACGCCTTGGCAAAAAAGACCCTCGAGAAAGAACGCTCCAACCGCCGGAAGACACGCCCTGAAAGTGATTGGTCCTGCGACAATTCGGCTTCCATAGTGGCACGCAACAAGCCGCCGCAAATTGCGTCGTCATAGTCATAGCGCAACGTTGCACTGCGCGTGCACCAGATGCGGACAATATCTTCCGGCGTATCCCCCAACAGATCCTCGGGCAGACCCAGAAGATAACAGCGATAACGCGCCAGCTCGACCCGAGCGCGCTCTGCGACCGTGAACTCGGTCCGACCACCCTTCAGAACATCATTGGACAGGAAATAAATCGGAATGAGGCCTGCTGGCATCTGATCCAACTGCGGAATGGGCATGCCATAGGTTTTGGCGTCCCACATGCCCGGGCGGCTCAGAACATTCACCCGAACCATGCTATGCATCAGGCGCACCATGGCTGCCGCCTGAAAGCCAGAGCCATATCGCTCGAGCGCGCCGGGCAGGATGGTTGTGGTGAAAAATGTCGCGGTTTCCTTAACCCGGCGGGCGGCCGTCGCATGGCTCAGCGTGCCCGTCAGCGCCATGGGTAGCGCTGAGTATTTGTTAAGGAAGGTCGCGATAAAGGCCCCGCGAATGGCAAAGGGCGCAAGATTGGCAGCGCTATTCCGCTCTTCCCGCGCCCCCTGCTCCACCAGCGTCATATCCAGCCAATCCGGTGTTCGCTCCATCTCCGCGATCAGCGCGCGGAGTTCTGGCGGGGCATCGGGCACAGCACCAATCCCCTTTTCACAGGCCGTCACCAGCCTGTCGACAAGCGGACGGAACCCATAGCGCGGCATCAGCGCGGCATAGGCATCCCCCGTTATGTCCCCCAGCATGGTATATTCGCGGAACCGGGCCACCATATCGGTATCGGCCAGCAAATCCTCCCGCGTTAGGCGCGCGCCAAAGCGCAGCTCCGTGTCATCACCGACACGCGTGGAGAACCGCTCAGGCGGCGTTTCAAAGTCCATATCCTTGTAAAGCGCTGGCAACAGCTGCTTTTGCGAGCGGACACGAGAGGCGATTGTTTCGATAGATGGACGCATATGTGCATGCTGCGCGAAAAATGCGTCCAGGCCAACCCCCTAACGCGTTGGGGTTACATATGGATCGGTTTACCCATCACCGCCATAGCTGCTTCCTTTAGCGCCTCAGACTGAGTTGGGTGCGCATGGCAGGTATAGGCAATATCCTCGCTCGTTGCGCCAAACTCCATCGCCTGCGCGGCCTGCGCGATGATGGTCCCTGCAAGAGAAGCAACAATATGAACGCCGAGAACGCGGTCAGTCTTTGCATCCGCAATTACTTTTACAAAACCATCCGTGTCGCGGTTGGTCTTTGCCCGGCTATTGGCCATCATCGGGAACTTACCGACCTTCACCTCGCCGCGTTCTTTTGCCTGCTCTTCGGTCAGGCCGACGCTGGCGAACTCTGGCATCGTGTAGACCACGCCTGGAATGACATCGTGATTGACCAGACCAATTTGGCCCGCACAGAATTCCGCAGCCGCAATGCCTTCATCTTCGGCCTTATGCGCCAGCATTGGTCCCGGCGTCACATCCCCAATGGCGTAAATGCCCGGAACCTTCGTCTGGAAATCATGGCCAACTTCAATCTGCCCACGGGCGTTTGTCTCAACGCCCGCCTTGGCAAGATCAAGTCCTTCGGTATTGGGGCGACGACCGATCGCGACAAGCACGCAATCCACCTCAAGCGTTTCGGCAGCACCGCCAGCCGATGGCTCAACCGTGACAGTCGCCTTACCACCCTTAACGGACACGCCCGTCACCTTGGTCGACAGCTTAAGTGCAAAGCCCTGCTTCTTAAAAATCTTCGCCGCTTCCTTGCGAACGTCGCCGTCCATGCCAGGCAAAAGCTGGTCGAGATACTCAACAACCGTCACCTCAGCGCCCAGACGCCCCCAGACGCTG
>RFSU01000049.1 GCA_009923795.1 Sphingomonadaceae bacterium | reverse complement strand
GCTTATGAACGGATCTTGGGCGGACTGGACCGGCGGTGGCCTGTCGTTGGCCGATGCTGACGTCGCGATTGTTCGCCGGGGAGACGATATTCTGCTGCGGCACAATGGCTTGGCGATTGAGATTCTGATTGATCCAGACCATCCAATTGGGCGCGATGACCCCGCAGGGATCAAGGATGTTGTTCTTGAATCGGCACTAACGGCGATCATCGATTTGGAAGATTCCGTGGCGGCTGTGGATGCAGAGGATAAGGTTGCCGCTTACTCCAACTGGCTTGGCCTGATGCGCGGTGATCTTGTCGCGACATTTGACAAGGGCGGCCGCAGCGTGACCCGCACGTTGGAGGCGGATCGCGATTGGGGTGAGGATGTGCTTCACGGGCGCGGCCTGTTGTTTGTGCGCAATGTCGGGCATTTGATGACCAATCCGGCCATAATTTTGCCAGACGGGGGTGAGGCTCCGGAGGGCATTTTGGACGCCCTCTTCACGTCCCTGTGCAGCATGCATGATCTGTTGCAACTCGGCCAGACGCGCAACAGCCGTACAGGCAGCATCTACATCGTAAAACCAAAGCAGCATGGGCCGGAAGAATGCGCCTTCACCAATGATTTATTTGACGCTGTTGAGGATGTGTTGGGCCTTGATCGTCACACCATCAAAGTTGGCGTGATGGATGAAGAGCGGCGGACGTCAGCTAATTTGGCCGCGTGCATTCACGCTGTGCGGAACCGGATTGTGTTCATCAACACAGGCTTCCTCGACCGGACAGGGGATGAGATGCACACAGCGATGCAGGCTGGCCCGATGATCCGCAAAGCGGCAATGAAATCGAGCGACTGGATACAGGCCTATGAGGCGCGCAATGTGCAAATTGGGCTCGCCTGCGGCCTCTCCGGCAAAGCGCAAATCGGCAAGGGCATGTGGGCCGCGCCAGACATGATGCGCGATATGATGGTGCAGAAGATCGGCCATCCGCAATCGGGCGCAAATACGGCCTGGGTTCCCTCTCCGACGGCCGCGACCTTGCACGCGACCCATTACCACAAGGTGGACGTCTTCGCCCGGCAGGCCGAGTTAATGGGCCAACCAACGCCGGGTCTTGATCGCTTGCTGACCATTCCGGTTGCACCCACTGGCCATAATTGGTCGGATGAAGAGGCGCGCGAAGAGTTGGAAAATAATGCGCAGGGCATTTTGGGCTATGTCGTGCGCTGGATTGATCAGGGGATTGGGTGTTCTAAAGTTCCCGACATTAACGATGTTGGCCTGATGGAAGATCGTGCCACATTGCGCATTTCGTCGCAGCATATTGCTAATTGGCTGCTGCACGGCGTCTGCACAGCAGAACAGGTCGATGCGGCATTGGTCAAGATGGCAGCGAAGGTCGATGCCCAAAATGCAGACGACCCGCTTTATGAGAAGCTGACGCCTGAGGGGATCGCATTTAAGGCTGCGCGTGCGCTTGTCTTTGAAGGAATTGTCCAGCCAAGCGGCTATACCGAGCCTCTCTTGCATCGTTTTCGCCAAGAGAAAAAAGCGCATTAACAATTAATTAGATTGAATTTTTTATGACCTATATCATGTGGGGCTCAGCCCATTCGCTCTATTCAGGCAAGCTTCGGTCGTATCTGATTAAAAAGGGTGTGCCCTATCAGGAGCGCAACCCTTCTGACCCTGAATTTGCAGCGCGGGTGCTGCCTCAGGTGGGGCACATGGTCATCCCCGTGCTCGAAACGCCTGATGTAGATGTTCTTCAGGATAGCGGAGATATTATCGACACTCTTGAACCGCGACATGCTTCGCCAATTCTTGATCCTGACACCCCGGTGCAAAAGGCGGTTTCAGCGTTGTTTGATGGGGTGGGTTCAGAATATCTGATGCCGCTCGCCATGCATTATCGCTGGTCCTATCGCGCGGAGCAGGAGACGTTCCTGCAAGCAGAATTTGGGCGGGCAATGGTCGCGGGACAAAGCCGAGAAACGCGGCGAGAGATGGCCAAAGCTGTCATGGATATCTTCGCAGGGTTCCTGCCCAATCTCGGCGTGTTTCCGGAGACGGCACAAGCCCTCGAAACATCCTATCTCGATTGGCTTGATGCGCTGGATTCCCATTTTCAGCACCACCCCTATTTGCTGGGCGGTCGCCCGTGTCGCGGGGATTTTGGGATGATGGCATCGCTTTATGCTCATCTCGCGCGGGACCCCGTGCCCGCGAGCCTGATGAAGGCAAAGGCCCCTAATTTATTCCGTTGGACAGAGCGCATGAATTTAGCAGTTATCCCAGATGGTGAATATCCCGGCTATGGGGATGATTACGCGCCAGATGACAGCATTCCAGAGAGCTTGGAGGCGGTCCTCAGCCTCGTGTTCCGCGATTGGGTACCGGGTCTTTCGGCTGATGTCGCTTGTTTTAACCATTGGGCCAGCGCCCGGAGTGCCGGGGATATAGTCTCGATTGACGGCAGACGTCGCGTGCACCCCGGTGTCGGAGAGGTTAGCTACCCCTTTCATGGCGTAGAGATGAAGCGCGGAAGCGCGCCGCATGCGGTCTGGATGTTTGCCCGGTCGCAAGAATTTGCAAAGGCCATGCCGGACGCGGCGCAGGCCCGCTTTGCAGCGCTTCTCGGCCGAACGGGTGGAGTTGATATGTACAACCTGACTATCGCCGCGCGCATGGAGCGCCGGAATAACGTTCTCGTCCTGGCGTGAGAGCAGGCCGTTGCGCCCTTTACGCGGCAGCTAAGTTTGGGCATGCGCAGCCCCGATGCTGACCGTTGCCGCCCTTTATTGTTTCGCGCCATTTGACGATCCGGCGGCACTGCAAGGCCCGCTCAAGTCCTTGTGTCTGGAACAGGATGTGCGCGGGACCATCCTTCTTGCCCGGGAAGGGATTAACGGCACCATTGCGGGCCCTGAGGCGGGCATTTCTCATGTGGTGTCTGCCATTCGGGACTTGCCGGGCTGTGCGGGGCTTGATGTCAAATATAGCAAGGCTGCGTCGCCGCCGTTTCAGCGCACCAAGGTGCGGTTGAAAAAGGAAATTGTGACGCTTGGTGTACCGGGCGTTGATCCCGCGCGGCAGGTGGGGGCCTATGTCGAGCCAGAGGATTGGAATGATCTGATCTCTGACCCATACACAATCATCATCGATACGCGCAATGATTATGAAGTGGCCATTGGCACGTTCCGGGGTGCGTTAAACCCCAAGACCAAGAGCTTTGGGGAGTTTCCAAATTGGTTTCGTCAGAATAGGGATGCCTTTGGCCCGAAACCTCGCGTCGCCATGTTTTGCACGGGCGGTATAAGGTGTGAAAAATCTACGGCCTTTCTTCAGCAGGAGGGCATAGAAGAGGTTTTCCACCTGAAGGGCGGGATCCTCAATTATCTGGAGAAAGCCCCCGCCGACACGAGCCTATGGGAAGGGGAGTGCTTCGTCTTTGACGAGCGGGTCAGCCTCAAGCACGGGCTTGCCGAAGGGGATTATAAAATCTGTGACGGCTGCACGTGGCCTGTGCGCAAGGAAGAAGTCTGCACCCGCTGCGGCTAAATCCGCGCTTCTCCCCATTCAATCCAGCCAAAGGGCTTGGGCGTTTTGGGCATATAGCCTTTAACCGACTGAATAATCTTAAACCCGGCCGCTTCATAGGCGCCGGTTATGGGTCGGGTCAGATGACAATTGCCGCCAATCCGTTTCCAAAGCGGCTCTATCCAACGTTGCCAACGCGCCACGCCGGCGCTGGGCGCCGCACCATGTTCAAGGAAGAGAATGCGGCCATCGGGACGTAACACGCGCTTCATTTCTGCCAGAACTTGGGCGGGATTATCGACGGAGCACAAGGTGAAGGTCACAAGGATCGTATCAAATTGGGCGTCGCCAAAGGGCATATCCTCACCAATTCCGGCGTGGATCTCAATCTTTCGGCCCGTGGCTTCGATCTGATCGCGTGTTTGGTCGAGCAGGCCGGGGGAGGGGTCTAACCCGGTCAGGCTTTTGACCCGGTTCATATCGTAAAAGCCCAGATTAATCCCGCCGCCACAGCCAAGTTCCAGCACATCTCCCTGCGCCTGCGGCACGACGAGCGAACGCGCCTTCATCACCTGAGGTTGCGCGCAGCAGCACCCGATCAGCCGGGGGACCATGTTGCGTTCCCACCAGCCCATCGGGCGTGGTTCACAAATGGGGGGCAAATTCTTTGAGGACATTGCTGTATAACTCCCGCTTGAAAGGGACGATCAAATCTACCAGTTCATCGACATGGGCCCAACGCCAATCCCGGAATTCTTGGTGGGCGGTCGCGATATTCACATCTTCATCCCGACCCAAAAAATTCATCAGGAACCAGATTTGGCGTTGGCCGCGATATTGGCCCTTCCAGATACGGCCTAATAAATCGGGGGGCAGATCATAAAGATGCTCCCCGGCAGACCGCGTGATGATATCGACATGATTCGGAGCGAGGCCAGTTTCTTCTCCCAATTCGCGCAATGCTGCCGTTTCTGGGTCTTCGCCATCATCGACACCGCCCTGCGGCATTTGCCACGCTTCGCTGGAGACGCCGGACCCGTCGAGCCTTTGCCCAACGAAGATCAATCCTTGCGGGTTTTTGAGCATAATCCCGGCGCAGGGGCGATAGGGCAGATGCGTATAAGCGTCCGTCATGGATTAGGCCTCAAGCGTCGCAAGAAGTGTTTTAAGGGCGTTCAACCCATGGGTGATGTCACCATGGGCCGAAGGAATGGCTTTGCGCAGACAGATAAAACCGTGGATGTTGCCTTGTGCTTCCAGATAAACTGTCTGCACGCCCGACTCAATCAAACGCGCGGCATAGGCCCGCCCTTGGTCGCGCAGCGGATCCAACCCTGCCGTAATGACAACGGCTGGTGGCATACCGGATAGATCATGATGCAAAGGCGCAATTCGCCAACTTCCATCGCCTGCATAGCTGGACATGAAAAAGTCCATCGAGTCTTCGGTCAGCAAAAAGCCCTGCTTAAACGCTGCATAGCTTGGCCAGGGTTCATGCTCTGCAACTGCCGGATAGATGGCATATTGCGCGATGACAGGTTTTGCGGCGGCTTCATTCCTCAGCGCCATGGCCGTCACCACTGCCAAATTGCCACCCGCGCTATCGCCCGACAGGATCAGGCCTGTGCAGGGAATGTTTTCCGCAATCCACCGCGTTGCCGCTTCACAATCTTCTGGGGCAGCCGGAAAGGGGGCCTCTGGCGCGAGGCGGTAATCGATAGAGATGACGGGCATATCCAGCTGACGCGCCGCTTCTGCGCAATAGGGCTCATGCGTGTCCAAATTGCCGATGACAAAGCCGCCGCCGTGATAGAACACCATGACAGGGCCGGGCGCGCGTTCTGCGCGGGCATCATAAAGACGCGCCGGGATGATCCCTGCGGGGCTGGGGATTGAGATATCTTTCTTGACCGCCAATGTTCCAATGTCCGCATCCGCAACATGGCGCATGGCCATCATCGTGGCGCGACCTTCGTCAATTGGGAGCTCATGGAGCTTGGGGCCTTCTTGGCTGTTCAGAAAGGCTAGAAACCCAGCAACATCGGGGCGGACAAAATGTTCGGTCATCATCTTTTGCTCTCCAATAGTCTTTTTTAAAGCTTATCCGGGAGACGCGGCGGCGTCTATCGACAAAGCGTTCCTCGTGAATGCAACAGTTTTCCTATTTTGGTTTCTGGTAAATCGCGCCATAGGGGAGCCAATCGTTTAATCGTGCAGGACTTGTTATGGCTTTAGCTGCAACCTTAGATACATCATCATCACAATCGTCATCGGAAGCTGTTGTTGTTCGCTTTGCCGGCGATTCTGGCGACGGTATGCAGCTGACAGGCGGGCAGTTCACCTTATCGTCCGCGCTGTCGGGCAATGACTTTGCGACTTTCCCAGATTTTCCGGCGGAAATCCGTGCTCCACAGGGGACGCTCTTTGGCGTTTCGGCTTTTCAGATTAACTTCGGGTCAAGCGAAATTGAAACAGCAGGCGACGCGCCAGACGTGTTGGTCGCGATGAATCCGGCGGCGCTCAAGACCAATGTGGGGGACTTAAAGCCCGGCGGTTTGATCATTGCGGATTCCGGAGAATTCACGGCGCGCAATCTTGCCAAGGCGGAATATTCTGAAAATCCGCTTGAGAATGACTCGCTTGGCAAGTGGCAGTTGGTCGCCTTTAACATTTCGCAGCTGACGATGGATGCTGTGAAGCCCTTTGGTCTTGGCAATAAAGAAGCCTTGCGCTGCAAGAATATGTGGACGCTGGGCCTTGCGCTGTGGATGTTTGATCGGGATCGCCAGCCAATTATCGAATGGTTGAAGGATAAATTCGCCAAGAGTAGCGTTTTGGCTGATGCAAATATCGCCGCGCTCAATGCCGGCCATGCTTATGGGGAAACAGCCGAAATCGGTCAGCCGGGCACGGTGACATTGCCGCAGCGGCATGTGAATGCCGCCCCTGCCGAGTCTGGGCTGTACCGCACCATAACAGGGGCGGATGCCGCAGCTTATGGGCTTGTGGCGGGGTGTCAGTTGGCGGGCGTAGACATGTTCTTTGGCGGATATCCCATCACGCCTGCGTCTTCCATCCTGCACACGCTGTCGCGGTTGAAGGAATATGGGGTCACAACCTTTCAGGCTGAAGATGAAATTGCGGCCATCGCCTCTGCCATTGGCGCATCCTATGCGGGTCAATTGGGTATCACATCCTCCTCTGGCCCCGGTATTGCGCTTAAGACAGAGGCTATTGGTCTTGCCGTGATGACCGAGCTGCCGCTCGTGATCGTCAATTCGCAGCGTGGCGGCCCGTCGACAGGCTTGCCGACGAAGACGGAACAGTCCGATCTTTATCAGGCGGTCTATGGCCGCAATGGCGATACGCCCTTGCCCGTCATTTCTGCATGCTCGCCGTCTGATGTGTTTGATTGCGCGATTGAGGCGGTGCGTATCGCCACGCAATTCATGACACCCGTGATGCTTTTGACCGATGGCTATATCGCCAATGCGGCTGAGCCTTGGAAAGTGCCGGACATGTCGACCTACGCACCGTTCCCGGTCACATTCCTCGATCACGTCCCAGAAGGCGGGTTCAAGCCTTATGGTCGCGATGCAAAATTGGCCCGCCCTTGGGTTAAGCCGGGCACGCCCGGTCTGCGCCATCGCATCGGCGGCATCGAAAAGCAGGTCGACACCGGACATATCAACTATGCGCCGGACAATCACCAGGCGATGACCGATCTGCGCAAAGCCAAGGTGGATGGCATTGCTGACCATATACCGGATCAAGATGTGTGCCTGGGTGGCGAAGGCGGCAAGCTGGTACTTGTGGGTTGGGGATCAACCTATGGCCCTATTCATCAGGCGGTCCGCCGGGCACGCGCCAAGGGGCTGGATGTCAGCCATGTTCATGTCCGTCATATCTGGCCACTGCCGAAGAACCTTGGCGATCTGCTCAAGTCGTTCGATAAGGTTATCGTGCCGGAAATGAACACGGGCCAGTTTAAGACCGTCTTACGGGATCAATATTTGATTGATGCCCGCCCGCTGAACAAAGTGTCGGGACAACCGTTCCGCATCGCAGAAATTGAAGCCGCCATAGAGGAGGCATTAGCATGAACGATATGACCCCCATCAAAACCAGCCCGAAGGACTGGGAAACCGATCAGGAAGTGCGCTGGTGCCCCGGTTGTGGTGACTATGCGATTCTGAAAGCCGTGCAGCGGACGATGCCAGAAATTGGCGGAACGCCCGAAAACACGGTATTTGTATCCGGCATTGGCTGCTCATCGCGCTTTCCATATTATATGGAAACCTATGGCTTCCACACCATCCATGGTCGCGCGCCTGCGGTTGCAACCGGGGTGAAGCTGGCCAACCCGGATCTGGATGTCTGGATCATCACGGGTGATGGCGATGCATTGTCCATTGGGGGCAATCACACCATGCATTTGCTCCGCCGCAACCTGAATTGTCAGGTGCTGCTGTTCAACAATGAGATTTATGGCCTGACCAAGGGGCAATATTCCCCCACCAGTCGCGAAGGGACACGGTCTCCCTCAACACCATTCGGTTCGGTTGATCATCCGGCGCGCCCATGTGCCTTTGCGTTGGGCGCTGGCGCGCGTTTCGTTGCGCGGGCTTATGATGTGTCAAAGCAGCTGGTTGATGTCTTGAAGGCGGCGCATCGTCACAAGGGCACGGCCTTTGTCGAGATTTTTCAGAACTGCATCGTTTACAATGCCGATGTATTTGCGGGCTTCACCGAAAAGGCGAACCAGAACCACCAGCTTTGGCTGGAGGATGGCAAGCCGATGCTGTTTGACGCTGGCACCAAGGGCCTTGCCCTTGATAGCGACAAGTTGATGCTCAAGGTGGTCGATGTGGTGGACGGCGATTGGCAGGCCGCTGGCGTGCTGGTGCATGACATCACCAACCGCACCGTGGCGCATATGCTGGTGGAAATGCCCTTTGGTCCTTTCCCAATGGCACTTGGCATTCTCTATGATGATCCGCAGCCGACTTTTGAAGAAGCGGTCATCGCGCAGAATGAACAAATTGCAGCCGGCAAAAAGCTTGATTTGCAGAGCTTGATTTCTAAGGGGCAGACCTGGACCGTCGATTAATCGCCGGATTTGAAAAGGATAAAGTTCTAAGTGTGTATTGCAGGCCGCGTGTCGGCCTGCGATGCACGACTTATGTCCAAATCCATCCTCTGGTTTCGCCAAGACCTTCGCCTTTATGATCAGCCCGCGCTTTCTGCGGCAGTGGCGGAGGGAGACGTTCTTCCCGTTTACATATTGGACGAGGAGACACCGGGGCTGCGGCCCATGGGTGGGGCCCATTTTTGGTGGCTGCATCAGTCGCTTAGCTCATTGGCGGCCAGCTTAGCTGAAAAAGGGTCCGGCCTCATTTTACGGCGTGGGCGGTCTGCTGAGGTTCTCGCAGCGATTAGCGCGGAAACGGGCATAAAGCGGGTTCACGCCATCCATCATTATGAGCCGGGCTGGAAAGCGGCTGAGGCCGAAACTGCAGAGCAGGTCGATCTTGTCCTGCATCATGGCAATCATCTTGCCCCGCCGGCTTCTATTCTGACCGGCTCAGGCGGGCGCTATCGGGTGTTCACACCTTGGTGGCGGTCACTGCTCTCGCATATGCCGCCTGCTCGGCCCGTTCCCGCGCCGGAAAGTGTGTCGCTGGCTGCGCAATGTCGGTCAGACGACCTTAGCGACTGGGGCCTCCTGCCTACTTCGCCCGACTGGTCTGACGGACTCTCGGTCTGGTCACCGGGGGAAGCGGGCGCGCAAGCAGCCTTCAGAGCCTTTCTTCCCAAGATGACGGCCTATGATGACACGCGGAACCTCCCTTCTGTTGAAGGCACATCGCGCCTGTCGCCGCATATTCATTTCGGAGAAATCAGCCCGGCAACCATTTGGCATTTGGCGGCACGAGAGGCGGGCGCGCAAGCCGAACCCTTTTTGCGCCAATTGGGGTGGCGGGATTATGCGACGAATTTGCTCGATTTGTTTCCAGATTATGCCAAGTCCAACGGGCGGGCCGCCTTTGATAAAATCCCCTGGCGGTCGGGCGTCGAGGCTGAGGCCGATTTTCGGGCCTGGACGCGCGGGCGCACCGGCTATCCCATTGTCGATGCCGGGATGCGCGAACTTTGGGCCACAGGCTGGATGCACAACCGCGTCCGCATGATTGCCGCGTCTTTTCTGATCAAACATCTGCTGATTGATTGGCGGCGGGGGGAAGCGTGGTTTTGGGATACGCTGGTCGATGCCGATGCCGGGGCCAATGCCTCCAACTGGCAATGGGTTGCTGGCACTGGGGTCGATGCGCCGATCTTCTCGCGGATCATGGCGCCGCTGTCTCAATCCGAAAAATTCAATGCAGATGCCTATATTCGACAATGGGTGCCGGAATTGGCCGATGTGCCAAATCCCTATATTCACGACCCGGACGAATTTGGTGTGCGGCCAAAGGGCTATCCCGCCAAGATCATCGGCCATCGTGCCGCGCGCGAACGTGCGCTGGCGGCGCAGGCGATGTCACGATCAGCTTAACGTCAAGGGTTAGGGGACGGCTGAGCGATTTTCGTTGATTTATACCGCGGTTATCGCCTCTAATGGGTCACCAAATCAAATGTTCGACGGGAGAGGGTGATGCGGAATTGGGCAAAGGGTGCAGCCTTATGGCTTGTGCTGGCATCTGGCGTAGTCGCGCAATCACCAGACTCCATGCCAAAGGATAAAGATGTGCTTTTCTGGACTCAGGATCAGCGCGATGCTGCATTTCGCGCCACAGAGACCCTCACCACGGTCAATGTTATTCCCACCGGTGATAAGGTGCGCGCGCTCTCGAGTGGCACGCCAATAAAGCCTTCTCTTGATCTGGATGCCTATATGGCGCGTCAGCGCAATGCCGGCCTCATCATCATTCAGGATGGGAAAATCCGTTTCGAAAAATATGCCCTAAACTATGGGCCGGAAGGTCGCTGGACGAGCTTTTCCGTCGCGAAGTCCTTTACCTCCACGCTGGTCGGCGCGGCCGTCAAGGATGGGTATATCAAAAGCCTTGAGGACAAGGTGTCGACCTACATTCCGGGGCTTCGCGGTTCCGTTTATGATGATGTAACTGTTCGCCAGCTTCTGACCATGACGTCCGGCGTCAAATGGAATGAAGATTATACGGATCGCAACTCCGACGTTGCTCTGTTTGATCGGCACCAGCCAGAGCTGGGTGAAGACATGACGGTCAGCTATATGAAGCGGCTGCCGCGTGAAGCGCCAGCGGGCACGAAATGGGTCTATAAAACGGGTGAGACCAATTTGATCGGTGTTCTCGTTTCCAGCGCAACGGGCAAAACGCTCTCGGCCTATCTCTCCGAGAAGCTTTGGAAGCCGTTCGGTATGGAAGGGGAGGCTATTTGGATGTTGGGCCGGACCGGGCATGAAATTGCCGGTTGCTGCATTTCCGCCCGTTTGCGGGACTATGCGCGCTTTGGCCTCTTCATGCTGGATGGCGGCAAGAATGTGCTCCCGGATGGCTGGATCAAGGAGGCAACAAGCAAGCAGGCCGAAATCGATCAGCCCGGCAAGGGCTATGGATTTCAATGGTGGACGAATGACGATGGCAGCTATGCGGCTCAAGGCATTTTTGGGCAGGGCATCTTCATCGATCCCAAGCGCAAATTGATCATTGCTTCAAATGGAAATTGGCCCACCGCAACCGACCCGGAAGGCGTCGGCAAAGAACGCGAAGCTATGTATCAGGCTGTTCAGGCCGCGGTGGATGCAGAAACTCACCACCACCATTAAGTAACGTCAGGCCGGGTTTTCGATCCGTTCCCGGTGGTTGGTGCCATAGCCTTCCATCAGGAGGGTCGCGACCCGCTCTCCCACGGTCTCCGGAGATTTGAGCGTTGCAGGGTCTTCGCCCGGATAGGCTTTTTGACGCATCTTCGTGGCTGTTGCACCGGGATCGATAATAGCAACCTTGATCCGCCCAACATTGCGGGTTTCCTCTGCATAGGCAGAGAGCATGACTTCAAACGCCGCTTTGGAGGCCCCGTACACGCCCCAAAAGGCCCGTGGGGAGGTTGCGACGCTAGAGGTGATGCCAACCAGGCGTGGAGCATCGCTCTTGCGCAAGAGTGGGTCGAAAGCCGCAATCATCGCCTGTTGGGCGCTGACATTCAGTGTGAAGACGTCGGCAAATTCTTTGGCATCGGCATGGTTGAGCGGGGTCAGGGTGCCCAGCATCGCCGCATTCAACACCAGAATATCAAGTTTGGCCCAACGCGACCCAACGGCTTGGGCAAGGCGACCAATGGCATCCGCGTCGGTCAGATCCAGCGGGGCGATTGTCGCACTTCCGCCCTTCTCGTGGATGCGGTCTTCGACCTGTTCCAGCATCTCTCCCTGACGGGCTGTGAGAATGACATGGGCTCCGAATGCCGCAAGCGCTTCTGCAATCGCCGCGCCAATACCGCGGCTGGCACCCGTCACAAGCGCAATCTGACCTTCCAGACGGCCCGTCATTACACCACGCGTTCCGCCAGCAGGCTGAGCTGGTCAACTGCCTCGACATCGTCCTGATCGGTCAGGCGCGTCGGGTAATGTCCGGTGAAGCAGGCATCGCAATATTGCGGCTTGGCCGGG
>RFSU01000048.1 GCA_009923795.1 Sphingomonadaceae bacterium | reverse complement strand
CCGCATTCTCTCTTACCGGGTAGCAGCCGTTTTTGAGATTGGCATTTATGACTATGACAAAGCCTTTGTCGTCATGCCAATTCAGGACGCGCAAACCCTGCTGCTGCTCGGCGATGCTGTCGGCATGGTCGAGCTGGAAACCAAGGATGCAGACAAGGTGGGGGAGATTTTGGCCCCACTTGCGCCTAAGGTTGTGAACAAAGCCGTTATTTCTGATTGGCGGACGATGAATGCCTCCTTGTTTGAGGCGCTTGCTGTGGATCGGGTCGTTTCTTTCGTTGTTCTGTCGATCATCATTTTGGTCGCCGCGTTTAACATCCTATCGTCGCTCATCATGCTGGTCCGGGCCAAGACGCGCGATATTGCGATCCTGCGGACAATGGGTGCGTCGCGGGTCGGTGTGTTGCGGATCTTCATGACGGTGGGCACTGTTATCGGCGCGTTGGGCACGTTGGCGGGCGTCGCACTCGGCCTCGTTTTTCTATTCTTCCGGCAAAATGTGGTGAATTTTGTGCAGTTTGCGACTGGGCAGACATTGTGGGATCCGCAGATCCGCTATTTGACCGAATTGCCAGCAAAGGTCGATCCGATAGAGATTATCGGTATTACAGCCATGGCATTGCTCTTCAGCTTTTTGGCGACGCTTTATCCGGCCTATAAAGCGGCCAATACCGATCCGGTTGAGGTGCTGCGTTATGAGTGATATCTTGGATGTGCGGGGATTGCAGCGATCCTTTAGCCAGGGCGGCGAGACAATTAAGGTCTTGCGCGGCGTGGATTTGTCGATTGCGCCGGGAGAGATTGTGGCCCTGCTCGGCCCGTCTGGATCGGGTAAGTCAACCTTGCTGCAAGCCGTGGGTTTGCTGGAGGGTGGGTTTGAAGGGTCTATCCGCATTTTAGGGGAAGAAGTCGCGGCGCTGGATAATGAAGGGCGGACGCGTGTGCGTCGGGACTCGCTTGGGTTTGTATATCAGTTTCATCACCTCCTGCCGGATTTTTCGGCCCTAGAAAATGTGATGCTGCCGCAACTTGTGATCAATAGGTCTGAGGATGAAGCCCGGGCGCGTGCGGAAAATCTGCTCTCGGCGCTGGGTCTTGAGCATCGTCTGACCCACAGGCCCAGCCAGTTGTCCGGTGGGGAGCAGCAGCGCGTGGCCGTTGCGCGTGCGCTTGCCAACCGGCCCAAGCTGGTTTTGGCGGATGAGCCGACCGGCAATTTGGATGAAGCCACGGCCGATATCGTCCTGTCTCAGTTTCTCGATCTTGTGCGGGGGCAGGGGGCCGCCGCACTCGTGGCAACACATAATGAACGGCTGGCCAAGCGGATGGACAGGCTTGTGCGCCTTCATGAGGGTCAGCTGAAGGCTTAACCATTGATAAGCCGGAGAGTCAGTCCCATATTCTCATCATGGGCAGATGTTTAAGCCCGACGGAGCAACCATGACCTTATCTCTACCTCTATTGCCTTTGCGTGATATTGTTGTTTTTCCGCACATGATCGTGCCCCTTTTTGTCGGGCGCGAAAAGTCTGTGGCGGCGCTTGAGCATGCGATGGCAGGGGATAAAGAAATTCTGCTGGTCGCACAGCTTGATCCGGGGCAGGATGATCCCGGCCGAGATGATCTTTACGATCTGGGCGTGACCGCGACGGTTCTCCAATTGCTCAAATTGCCAGACGGAACCGTGCGGGTTCTTGTCGAGGGCAAGCAGCGGGCGCGATTGGTCGATATTGAGACGCAGGATGTGATGTTGATGGCGCAGGTGGAGCCTGTGCAGGCTTCAGACGCCGGTGATCAAGAAGAACTTGAGGCCCTGACGCGGTCGGTTGTCGACCGTTTTGAAAATTATGCCAAGCTGAACAAAAAGCTGCCGGCCGAAGCATCGGCCCAGCTCAGCGAAATCGACGACCCAGAGCGTCTGGCCGACTCCATTGCAGCGAATTTGGCGCTCAAGGTTTCGGATAAGCAGACTCTCTTGGTCGAATCTGATGTCGCAAAGCGCCTCGAAATGGCGCTGGCCTTCATGGAAGGGGAGTTGAGCGTTCTTCAGGTCGAAAAGAAGATCCGCAGCCGCGTGAAGCGCCAGATGGAGAAGACGCAGCGCGAATATTATTTGAACGAACAGTTGAAAGCGATCCAGCGCGAACTCGGCAATGAGGGCGAGGATGGCGACGGCAACGAGATCCAAGAGCTTCAAAACAAGATTGATCAGCTCAAGCTGTCCAAGGATGCGCGCACCAAAGCGCAGGCAGAGCTTAAGAAGCTCAAGACCATGGCGCCCATGTCTGCCGAAGCAACGGTTGTGCGCAATTATCTGGATGTGCTGCTCGGCCTGCCTTGGGGCAAAAGGTCAAAGCTGAAAAAGGATATTGCCGCTGCGCAAGCCGTTTTGGATGCGGATCATTATGCGCTGGAAAAGGTCAAAGACCGGATCGTGGAATATCTGGCGGTTCAGGCGCGGACCAATAAGCTGAAAGGGCCGATCCTGTGCCTTGTTGGCCCGCCGGGTGTCGGCAAGACTTCGCTTGGCCGCTCGATTGCAAAGGCGACGGGCCGTGAATTCATCCGCCAATCCTTGGGTGGCGTTCGGGATGAGGCCGAAATTCGCGGCCATAGGCGGACCTATATCGGGTCGCTTCCGGGCAAGATCGTCACCAACTTGAAAAAAGCGGGCACGATGAACCCCTTGTTCCTGCTCGATGAAATCGACAAATTGGGACAGGACTTCCGCGGCGATCCGGCATCGGCTCTACTTGAGGTTCTCGACCCTGAGCAGAATGGCAAGTTTCAGGATCATTATCTGGAAACAGATATTGACCTGTCCGACGTCATGTTTGTGACAACGGCCAACTCGCTCAATCTACCGCAGGCTTTGCTCGATCGCATGGAGATCATCCGGCTGGAAGGTTATACTGAGGATGAGAAGGTTGAAATTGCGCAGCGCCATTTGATCGCCAAACAAATCGATGCACATGGCCTGAAGAAGGGCGAATTCACCCTGACGGAGCCGGGCCTACGCATGCTCGTGCGTCTCTACACCCGCGAAGCCGGCGTGCGGACCTTGGAACGTGAAATTGCCAAACTCGCCCGAAAGGCGCTGCGGCGTATCTTGGAGGGCAAGGCGAAGTCCATTGAGATAACCCCGGACAATTTGGCCGATTTTGCAGGTGTGCCAAAATATCGCTTTGGCATGGGCGAGGAAGAAAATCAGATTGGCGCCGTAACGGGTCTGGCTTGGACCGAAGTTGGTGGCGAGTTGCTGACGATTGAAGCCGTAACGGTTCCCGGCAAGGGCGCTGTTCGGACAACGGGCAAGCTTGGTGATGTGATGACCGAATCTATTCAGGCCGCGATCAGCTTTGTGAAGGCGCGTGCGCCAAGCTATGGCATCAAGCCCAGCCTGTTCCAGCGCAAAGATATCCATATCCACTTGCCCGAAGGCGCAGTGCCCAAAGATGGCCCATCTGCCGGGATCGGCATGGTAACAGCCATGGTTTCGACGCTGACAGGCATTGCGGTGCGTCGTGAGGTTGCCATGACGGGGGAAGTGACCCTGCGAGGCCGGGTCTTGCCGATTGGCGGGCTGAAGGAAAAGCTGCTGGCAGCGCTGCGGGGTGGGATCACAACCGTGCTCATCCCGGCAGAGAATGAGAAGGACCTTGCCGAAATTCCTGATAATGTGAAACAGGGCCTGAAGATCATTCCGGTTCAGCATGTCGATGAGGTTTTGTCGCTCGCATTGGCGGCCCCGGTTGAGCCAATTGACTGGACAGAGGCCGATGAACTGGCGGCGCAGCCCCCGGCGCATGGCGGCCCAGGCGATATTGTTCGTCATTAACTAAATTTCGACTCGGCCGGGCGTCTACTATAGAGGTAGGTTCCCGGTTGTATTTTTGCGACAATTTGATCAATTATGCAGAGCAAAAATCAAATTTTTCGTCGGATTTCTATGGTTTAGCGCTATAATGATGCATTATATGCTGAATTTCTTTTGACAGGGCCAATGTGCGTGGCATTACCTCCACCCACGGCTTTCCGCCGAAAAAACATATGACGCTCAACACTCGACGAGGGGGTTCCTAATGAACAAGCAAGATCTTATCGCTGCCGTAGCCGACGCTTCCGGCCTGACCAAGGCTGATGCCAGCAAGGCAGTTGAAGGCGTTTTTGACGCCATCACGGGCGCCCTGAAAAAGGGTGACGAAGTTCGCCTCGTTGGCTTCGGCACATTCGCTGTTTCGAAGCGTAAGGCTTCCACCGGTCGTAACCCGCGCACGGGTGCTCCGATGGAAATCAAGGCTTCGTCGCAGCCGAAGTTCAAGGCCGGCAAGGGCCTGAAGGACGCCGTCAACTAAGACGCGTTTTCCGAACGGAATAAAAACAGGTGGGCGGTGCTTGAAAAAGCGCCGCCCGTCTTGTTTTGGGCGGCCGCCTCGTTTAGGGGCTTCGCCTCACGGCGTGGGCGCGTAGCTCAGTGGTAGAGCACACCCTTCACACGGGTGGGGTCGCAAGTTCAATCCTTGCCGCGCCCACCACGCCGGACTTTTCTTTTTAACGTTTGCTTGGTCCAAGGCGGGGCGCACGATCAAGTTCGGCCCGGTGCTTGATAGCTTGTCTCAACTCATCGCGCTTTTCATGAATAGACGCGATCACGGGCCCCATCGCGACACCCAGATCAACCAAGACGGCCTCTGACAACTGGAGAGAGCTTTCCAGCGTTTCAGGGACCGCATCACTCGCCCCGGCCAAATACAGCTCTGCTGCGTGCTCTGTGTCGCGTGCGCGCGCGACAATCGTCAGCTCTGGATAACGGGTGCGCAAGCGGCGGATGAGGCGGGCGGCCTGCACATGATCATCCATCGTCATGACGACGGCGCGCGCAGAGGCAACGCCGAGCGCCACCAGCGACTCCAGCTTATGGGCATCGGCAAAGCGCACAGGCTTTTGGTCTTTGCGAGCGCGGGTGACGGTGTCGATATCGCCTTCAATCGCAATCCAGGGTTGCTCATGGGCATCCAGCATGGCGGCAACCATACGCCCGACCCGCCCATAGCCAATGATGATTGTGCGATCGTGCGAGATACCGTCGTCAGACCTGTCTTGGGCGACGGACTGGCGCATTTCGATGCGGTTGGCGACACGATGTCCGATACGCGCCAAAACGGGCGTTATGGTCAGGCCTAGGGCAGTCACAACCTGCCAGAAGGACGCCGTCTGGCTGTCAACCAACGCGGCTTGTGCTGCAGCGGTCAGCACGATGAGCGTCGTTTCCGATGGGCTGCCCATGAGCAGGCCAACTTCTGCGGACACGCCGGGGCGGACGCCATTCAAACGCAATAAGCCTGCCGTCACGACGAATTTGATCAGAACGACGCCGAACAAGGCCGCCAAAATAAGCGGCCATTCTGCCACCAACTGATCAAGATTAAGGCTCATGCCGACGGTGATCAGGAAAATCCCCAAGGCAAGCCCCCGAAACGGGCGGATCACGGCCTGAACTTCGCCCAGATAGGCGGTTTCGGCGATCAGCAAGCCGGCGACCAATGCACCGAGTATAGCAGATAAGCCGGTGGAGAGCGTCAGTAGGCTGGAGGCAATGACGACCAGCAAGGTGACGGACAGAAACATCTCAGGGCTTTTTGTGCGGGCCGCCTGAGCAAAGAGGGGCGGGAGAAGAAATCTGCCGAGCACCAGCATCGCAGCAAGGGTGAGCCCCCCAATGAACAGCGTCCTGCCAAAGGCATCCAACCCGGCGCCTGCGGCCCCAAGCGAACCCAGCAGAAATACAATTGGAACCAGGGCTAAATCTTCGAACAGCAACATGCCAAAGGCATTGCGTCCAACCGGCCCAGTGGTGCCAGATATAGGCACGACCAACGCTGTGGAGGATAAAGCGAGGGCAAGGCCGAGGCCGATTGCGGAATTCTGGCTTTCTCCTGAGATCAGCAGGGCGAGTGCGATCAATGCTCCAGCGCCAAAAAGCTGAGCCGATCCAACCCCAAAAACAAGCCGCCGCATCGAGCGTAGCCGGGCAAAAGAGAGCTCAAGCCCGATGGTGAACAGCAACAGGACAATGCCCAACTCGGCAAAGGGGGCAATTGCTTTCTGATCTGAAATTGTAACAAGGCGCAGCCAGGAAAAATCATCGATAAACCGGGCCAACCCATAGGGGCCTGCCAAAATGCCAAAGATAATGAAGCCAATGACTGGGGTGATCCGCAGACGCGAAAAAGCCGGGATCACAATCCCCGCTGCGCCTAAGATTACAAGCGCATCATGCAATCCGGTGGAACTCGTCTCCAGAGCCATGACGCCATCTAATCATATTCAGATGTATTTGTCAGGGCAGCGGCAAAGAAAAAGGCCGGGAAGGTGTACCCTCCCGACCTTATTCAGTCTGCAATCTTGATGAGGATCAGGCCCAGCTGGCCATTTCCTTTTCCAGATTGGCACGGATCGCTTCAAAGAATTGCTCGGTCGTCATCCAAGCCTGATCTGGGCCGATGAGAATTGCGAGATCCTTTGTCATATGGCCGTCTTCAACGGTCTTGATGCAGACACGCTCCAGCGTCTCGGCAAAGCGCGTGACATCAGGGGTGTCGTCAAACTTGCCGCGATAGATCAGGCCACGCGTCCAAGCGAAGATCGACGCAATCGGATTGGTCGATGTCGCTTTGCCCTGCTCGTGCATGCGATAATGGCGGGTGACGGTGCCGTGTGCGGCTTCTGCTTCCACGGTATTGCCGTCGGGTGTCATCAGCACGGACGTCATCAGGCCCAGCGAGCCAAAGCCCTGCGCCACCTGATCCGACTGTACATCGCCATCATAGTTCTTACAGGCCCAGACGAACTTACCGCTCCACTTGAGCGCAGAGGCAACCATGTCGTCGATCAGGCGGTGTTCGTAAACAATGCCCGCTTCCTCAAACTTCGTCTTGAATTCACTCTCATAAATTTCTTGGAACAGGTCCTTGAAGCGGCCGTCATAGGCCTTGAGAATGGTGTTCTTGGTCGACAGATAAACGGGCCAACCCAGACCCAATCCATAATTCATCGAGGCGCGCGCAAAGTCGCGGATCGAGTCATCAAGATTATACATCGCCAAAGCGACGCCCGATGACGGATAATGGAAGACTTCTTCGTCAATCTTGTCGCCATTGTCGCCATCCCAAACAAGGCGCAGCTTGCCGGGGCCGGGGACGAGAAAGTCAGTTGCCTTATACTGATCCCCAAAGGCGTGACGGCCGACGACGATCGGGTCTGTCCAGCCCGGAATGAGCCTTGGGACATTTTTGATCACAATCGGCTCACGGAACACAACGCCGCCCAAAATATTGCGGATCGTGCCATTGGGCGACTTCCACATTTTCTTGAGGTTAAACTCCGTCACGCGCGCTTCATCCGGCGTGATGGTCGCGCATTTCACGGCAACACCATATTGCTTGGTCGCATTCGCGGCATCAATCGTGATCTGGTCATTGGTTTCATCGCGCTTCTCGACCGACAAATCATAATATTTCAAGTCGATATCGAGATAGGGCAGGATCAGCTTTTCGCGGATCCACTGCCAGATGATGCGGGTCATCTCGTCACCGTCCATTTCAACGACGGGCGTTTTAACCTTAATCTTAGACATAATTTGGAACTTTCCCTGGGAAGTGGAATCGAAGTGGCCTTAAGGCGGTCTATCCTGTCAATCAACTGCTCTCATTGTATCCTGCGGGCGCTCGCCCTATAAAGAACGCATGACTGAACATGAAAAGTCCATCGCGGCAGGAGAAGGCGTGAAGTGGACGTGGCCGTCCGTTCATCCCGAAGGTCGCAAATTCGCGTTGATCTCTGCGGCGATCGTGCTTGCCTTCGCCCTGATCGGCTGGAGCTTCTTTGCTTGGCTATTCACTGGATTTACGCTGTGGGTCCTCGCATTTTTTAGAGACCCCATTCGCAGTGTGCCTCAAGGCAATGATCTGGTCATTGCCCCGGCAGACGGGATGGTCACCCTGATCCGAACCGTTGCCCCCCCGCGGGAATTGGTGGGTGAAGGTAGCTTGGACGACGTGCCGATGGTGCGCGTGTCCATTTTTATGAGCGTGTTCGATGTGCACATTAATCGCTCTCCCATTTCAGGCGTTATCCGGCGGATTGAGTATATTGCTGGGAAGTTTCTGAATGCCGATCTGGATAAAGCCAGTGAAGATAATGAGCGACAGCATTTCCTAGTCGAGCGCGCGGATGGCGTGAAAATTGGGTTTACACAAATTGCGGGCCTCGTGGCACGGCGGATCCTTCCCCTTTCTAAAGTCGGCGATGCTGTCGTCGCGGGAGAGCGTGTGGGCCTGATTCGCTTTGGAAGCCGGGTGGATGTCTATTTGCCGCAGGGGACAGCCGCCAAGGTGGCGTTGGGTCAGCGCTGCGTAGCCGGTGAGACGATTATTGGGGTGATCGACGATAACACGCCGACAAGTGCGGTCAGCCAATGAGCGAGGGCGGCAGGGGCATTACGCTTCGCGCTGTCGCGCCAAACGCAATTACGGCGCTTGCTTTATGTTTTGGCCTCACCGCCATTCGATATGCCATTTCGGCGTCGGGTACCGATCCTAATCCTGGCGATTGGGAACGCGCAATAGGCGCGATTGTGATTGCCGCTTTGCTGGATGGGATTGATGGTCGGGTCGCTCGCCTTCTCAAGGGGGAAAGCCGCTTTGGCGCTGAACTCGATTCCTTGTCCGATGTCATTGCCTTTGGCGTGTCGCCCGCGTTGATCATTTATCTTTGGTCGTTGCAGGCCATGCCGCGATTTGGCTGGATCTGTGCGCTCGCGCTCGCCGTGTGCTGCGCCCTGCGTCTGGCCCGCTTCAACGCTGCCATTGATACTGAAATTCAGCCGCATAAATCGGCGGACTTTATGACGGGTGTTCCTGCGCCGGCAGGGGCTGGTCTTGCGTTTGTGCCGCTTTATTTGTGGATCGCAACGGACAATGACGTGTTCAGAAACCCGTTTCTCGTCGCACCTTGGATTGTTTTTGTCGCCGGGTTGATGATTTCAAACATTGCGACCTTCAGCTGGGCCTCTATTCGCTTGCGGCGCAATTTGCGGCTAGAGGCCATTTTGCTGGTCGCTTTGGTTGGTGCTGCTCTGTTTTCAGAGCCATGGATCACCCTTATCGCTATTTCTGCGCTGTATCTCGGGCTGCTGCCCTTCAGCATCCGCAGTTATGGACGCATAAGTCAGGCCCGCACTCAGGCCTGAGCGCGCCCCTTCAGGCTGCGAGCCTACGCGCTTCACCCCGAACAGGCATGACAGTCGTTATGCGATGACGCCGCGCGCGATAGGGCATGGCCGCGTGCGTCACCGACATGCGATATTCCCCAGCAAGCGCGGCTTCAATCCGGTCACTAGACTGAATCAACGTGCTGCGAATCAGATATGCCACAGAGCCGAGAAGCGTTGAGAAGAAGAGAAAAGCGAGGAATTGCATGGATGATCTCCTTTTGTTCTCTTCTTATTGATCATGATTTGTTCCATCGTCAAGCGAAAAAAGAACAAGCCCGGAACACGGGCCGGAAATCAACGATGATTGGAGGTAAAAGAGAGAGTGGCTCCCCGGGCCTGATTCGAACAGGCGGCCGTCCGATTAACAGTCGGATGCTCTACCGCTGAGCTACCGGGGAACGCTCTCAAGGAGGCGGGCTATAGCAGGCCAAGCGCGCTTGGCAAGCGCCTCAAACGGCAAATTGTTCCATGGCGATGCGATCATCAAGCGCATGCTCGGGATCGAACATCAATGTGAGGCGCGTTGACGTGTCACTCGTGACGCTGACGCGCGCGACATCGCGTATTTCTTGCTGGTCGGCCACCGCGCTCACAGGCCTCTTGTCGGCGTCCAGGACACGAAATTGTATTGTTGCGTTGTCGGGCAAAATGGCTCCGCGCCAGCGTCGCGGCCGAAACGGGCTAATCGGTGTGAGTGCCAACAGCGGCGAATCGAGCGGCAGGATTGGGCCTTGGGCTGATAAGTTGTAAGCAGTTGATCCAACGGGTGTTGCGACGAGAACGCCGTCGCATACAAGCTCCTCCATGACGACGCGTCCATTCACATCGATTTCCAGCTTGGCGGTTTGACGTGCTTCGCGCAGCAAAGAGACCTCATTAATCGCCGGGCTGGTGACGATTTCCCCATCAATTGTCTCTGCCTCCATGCGCAAGGGAGAGACTTGAAAGGATTTTGTTTGGGCTATGCGATCATCAAGGCTGTCTTCACGCCAATCGTTCATCAAAAAGCCAACAGTGCCGAGGTTCATCCCAAATACGGGCAGAATCCGCTTTCGCCCGAGCATGCTGTGCAAGGTTTGCAGCATGAACCCGTCGCCGCCTAGTGCGACAACCATATCTGCGTCGCGCAGGTCAACCCAATCATAACTGTCGCGCAGCCGCTCTGCTGCGTCTTGCGCAGGCGCGGTTGGGGAGACAAGAAGGGCACGTTTCATCCGCCAGTCACATTCATATGGCGCTGCGTTGCCGCTTGGCCGAGGTCAAAGTTGTGCCGTTCTGGCTTGCGCCCCATGGCAAGGTCAAGTGCCGCGCCCAAGGCACCGGGGTCCTCACTGCGCAAAGCGGCCCTAAAATCAACATGATCCTCATGGCCCAGGCACATATAGAGTTGGCCCGTGGCCGAGATCCGAATGCGGTTGCAGCTGTCACAGAAATTCTGCGTCAGAGGAGAGATAAAGCCAAGCCGCGTGTTCGTGCCTTGGACTTCCATATAGCGAGAGGGACCGCCCGTGCGATGTTGGGAGGGGCGCAAGTCAAAATGCTGGTCGAGCGTTTGTCGGACTTCGGTCAATGGCAGGAAGTTCTCACGCCTGTCTTCCCCAGTTTCCCCCAAGGGCATGGTTTCGATCAGGGAGAGATCAAAGCCTTCATCGCAGCACCAAGATAGCATGTCGCCAATCTCATCCTCGTTAAGAGATTTCAGTGCTACCATATTAATTTTAATAGAAAAACCGCGTTTCTTTGCAGCAGCCAGGCCTGCCAAAACATCGCTTAATCGGCCAAGGCGCGTAATGTGCGTGAAGCGGTCTGGATCGCGCGTGTCCAAGCTCACATTGATCCGCCTGATCCCGGCGTCCCAAAGATCGTCGCTAAATTCGGCCAGTCGCGCGCCATTGGTCGTCATCGTCAGCTCGTCCAGCCCATTGCCGAGCATCTGCCCAATGCTGCGGGCAAGCTGGGTGACGCCCCGCCGCACCAAAGGCTCACCCCCGGTCAAACGGATACGCGTCACACCACGGACGACCAATTGGCGGGCAAGATCCGCTTGTTCTTCCAGCGTCAGCAGCGCACTGCGTGGCTCAAACACCATGTTTTCCGCCATGCAATAGCGGCAGCGCATGTCACAGCGGTCCGTGACGGACATCCGGACATAGCTGATCCTCCGCCCGAAACGGTCAATGAGTTGATCGTGTTTTCCACAAGTCATGTTGGGTTCGTTAGGCGTCTGCTGTGTCTGCGACAAGGGACGACCGGCCCTTTGACACCACCATAGGCCTAAGCGGGCTTTGCTGCCTCTAGAAGCTCAGGTTGGAGCAAGCGGTGCATATGCACGACAACATATTTCATTTCGGCATCGTCAACGGTCCGCTGTGCGGCAGTGCGCCAAGCATTTTCAGCACTTTTATAGTCCGGGAAAAACCCGATGACGTCCATTGATTTCAAATCTGCAAAATCCAAGGTTTGCGGGTCGCTGACACGCCCGCCAAAAACCAGATGCAGCTTTCCTGTGTCGCTCATTCGCTATCCTTGCGTAGTGTTTTTACAGCCGCCGTGCGTGCGGAGGTCGCCGCCTTGCCAATTTTGCCCGCCAAATCGCGGACCTGTTGCCGTGCCGTACCGCTGTTGACGCCAAGCGCAATCATTTCTGCCTTGGCGACTGTACCAGCGACTTTGGCTGCACCCTTTGCTGTTGATTTAACTGTCCGGCTCACCGGCCCAATATACTTATCCTCCCGCGCCGTGCGGGGCAGCAGGGATGCGAGAAGGGCGCCAATGGCAAGCCCGCCAGCAACCGCTGCAAGGGGATTTGCGTCAACACCGCGCGCTGTCCGCTGCTTTGCGTCCTCTGCGCGGCGACGAGCGCGTTTGGCCCCGGTGTCGAGGGTTTCGACGGCTTTGCTGCGGCCTTCTGCTAGAGCTTTGGCGGCCTTTTTGCGTGCTTTTGTATAATGTTCGTTGGCTTTTGAACGAAGTGTATCTGCCATATCATCTCTCCTTCATAAGCCGCCGGATTGCGCGATAAATTGGTTTACGAAACAAATAGGTCAGCAATGCGACGCCTATGGCCACGGCCGTTTGCGGATTTCCTTTAATTTTCTGCTGAACAGTCTCGACCACAGACGATTTCGCTTTGCGAACGAGATTTGGG
>RFSU01000047.1 GCA_009923795.1 Sphingomonadaceae bacterium | reverse complement strand
GGAAGATCTGCCAGCTGCGCGACAACCCGGCCTGTGCCGACGCCGAGCATGCCGCCGTGGGTGCAGCAAGCGATCCTGGCCTGCATGTGTTTATACCGTCAAATCAGGCGCCAGGCCTTGATGGGATTGGCTCTTTAGCTACCAAAAAAATAGCGTCACCGGCCCTGCTGCTGAGCCGGCCCCGGGTCGCCGTGCTGCGCGAGCAGGGCGTTAACTCGCATGTGGAAATGGCCTACGCCTTCACCGAGGCCGGGTTTGACGCGTTTGATGTGCACATGACCGACCTGCAGAGTGGCCGGGCCCGCCTGGCTGATTTTGCGGGGCTGGTGGCTTGTGGCGGTTTTTCTTATGGCGACACCCTGGGCGCCGGCATCGGCTGGGCCCGCATTCCGATGCCCGGCTCGCTTGGCCATATCAACAGCTGGTTGTTGGACGATCATGATGGCGTGGCCGTCGTCGATACCGGCCTGCTTCTGGAAGACTGCAGTGGGGCCTGGAAGGCGATTTTCGCTCAGGATTTAGCGGACAAGCCCATCACGCGGGTGATTGGAACCCACCTGCATCCCGACCATATTGGCCTTGCCGGCTGGCTGTGCAAACGCTCTGGAACGGAGCTGTGGATGACCCGCGGCGAATGGCTGACCGCGCGCATGCTGATCGGCGATGTGCGCGACACCCCTCCAGCGGCCTATGCCGAACGGCAGCGTGCCGCCGGATGGGATGCGGATGCAGTGGCCGACATGATGGCCAGCGGCTGGGGCCGCTTTGCCGGCATGATGTATGAAATGCCCACCAGCTATCGCCGGATGAAAGGTGGCGATGTGCTGGATATGGGACGGCATCAATGGCGCGTTGTCGTCGGGTCTGGCCATAGCCCGGAACATGCCTGCCTGCTGAATGAGGCCGAAGGTGTGCTGGTATCGGGCGATCAGATTTTGCCGCGCATCAGCTCCAACGTATCGGTGAGCCTGTCGGAGCCTGAGGCCGACCCACTTGGTGAGTGGCTGGACTCAATTGATCGGCTGCTCACGTTGCCAGAGGGATTGCTGGTTTGCCCAGCGCATGGAGAGCCATTTTACGGCATGCATTTGCGACTGGCCGCGTTGCGCGACGAACATGGTCAGCGGCTCGATGCCGTTCATGCGACGCTGAAAGAAAAGCCTCTGCGCGCGGTCGATTGCTTCAGCCTGTTGTTCAACCGGCCCATTGGGGAGCATAATCGAGAGCTCGCCACAGGGGAAGCTGTCGCCCATCTCAACCGCCTGATCCACACCGGCCGCGCCAAGCGCGAAGCGCAAGACGGCGTCCATTGGTATCACGCCGCCTGATCAGCCCTCGATTTCAATTTCCAGCACCGATGACAGCACCATCATCCGGCGCGCCGCCATGCGGGCAAGGCGCAGCGTTTCCGCTTTGCGTCGGGCCGCCGCCAAAGGGCGCGGGTCTGGCTCTCGCAAAATGGCCGCATCATATCGGTCTGCCACGATGAGGCCTGTGGTCTTGGGTGCCAGCGACTCACGTTCAAACAGGTCAAGGTCAAAGCCTTGCGGCACGGCCCAAAAATAGCGGTCACAATAATCGAGATAGTCCGGCCATTTGCCATCGCCCAAAAGATCCGCGCGGGAGATTTTCACCTCAACAATGATGACTTCCCCTTTGGGACCAAGGGCCATGATATCGGCGCGGCGGGCATTGCCCAAAGGCACTTCGGCGACCCCAAAATAATCATGGCGATAGAGCATGCGGGAGACACCCCGCACAACATCGGCAGCGATAAGACGTTCGGCAGGGCTATCCATGCCCTGCGTCTAACCTGTTCATGCGGACAAGGAAAAGGGCGATTACACCCTTTTCCAAATCATATCCGATCAGCGATAGAAAACATGATTGCCGACGGCGGCAATGCGCTGCATCCGCCAACGGGGATTTACCCGGCGGGCATGGAAAAACAGGGCGTCCTCCACGGGCGCGTCCCACAAATCATGGGCTGCAATATGGGCGATCGCCTGTGCCGTCTGCCAATGGCGGCTGGTGCGGGCAATGGGTGGGAAGCCTTTCGTACGCACGAAGGAAAATTGGCCGGGCTGAAACACAACGCCGCAGATGGACGCGGGGAAGCGGCCAGAGCGGGTGCGGTTAAGAATGGTCTTTGCCACGGCAAGCTGGCCATCCAGACTTTCGCCCTTGGATTCAAAATAAATGGCAGAGGCCAGACATTCGGCATCGCGATCAACAGGGTCGGTGCCGGCATGAAGCGCAACAAGACCCGGGAGGGTCTGTGTCTTAGCCGACGCGCCCTCTTCAGAAGCAGGAATTTGTGTGTCGGATAAGGCATCTTCGGCTGGCTGCTCAACCGCCTTGCGCGGGAGCTGCCGGGACTCGATAATGCCGGGAATATCATTGGCCCAGACCGGATTGGTCGGCGCAACTGTTGCAAGAGTAGCCAAAACGGGGATCGACAGCATCGCAAGTGCTGCGGTGAGGGAGGTGGATCGCATTCTGTTTTCTTTATCTGCAGGAGTCTGATCCGGGGCCACGCAAATACAGGTGCGGCTGGTTCATTCCCCTGTCTGCATTCGCGCCCAGGCGATGCGCTTTAAACTGAGAGCGCTCTTTCGTCTGGCCGCAGGTAAGTCAATGCGCGCCATCCATTTCAGCGGCGAACCGTGCGGCTTGTGCGATATCCAGTTCGACAATCCATAAATCCGGGTCAGATGCCCGTCTTTTGGCGCAAATCTGCGAAATGTCGTGTTCATTTTCAATGGTTTGAGATGAGATAGGGGTCCATTGATAAGACCCGTCAGGGCCTAGGGTGCGCTCCCAAACCCCTGTATTCACGCCCTTTTCCAGCGTGATGAGGAGAAGTGCTCCGGCGGTTTCATCGCCTTTGGCCAGAACCGCCGCCATGCCGCCCGATTGGTTCACGCGGCGGATCAACGCGTTCACATAGACCCCGGTCGCAAGACGCGGCGTCATGCGCCACGGCCCGTGTGATCAGGCCGCGTCACGCGTCTGATTAGCGCTGAACAAGGCATAGATCGCATCGGCAGACCCGGCCCCACGCAGCTTTGCGACGAACCCGGGATTGCGCAGCCAGCGGCTGACTTGCGCCAGAGCCTTTAAATGTTCGGAACCCGCATCGGGCGGGGACAGCAGACAAAAAATCAGATCAACGGGCAAATCGTCAATAGCGTGCACGTCCACAGGATTTGCAAGCCGAAGAAAAATGCCAACGACATGCTCCAACCCGTCAATCTTGCCATGCGGAATCGCAACGCCCCCGCCAAAGCCTGTCGAACCCAAGCGTTCGCGCTCGACAAGCTTATCGACGACGTCGCCCGCATTCAGATGATATTCGCGTTCGGCCATCTGCCCCAAAAGCTGGAACAGCACCTTTGACGAACTCACCGTTCCCCCGGCGGCAATAGCCCCGGGGGACAAAAGGGATATGATCTCTGTCATGCAAGATCCAAATATAGACTTTGGACCGCGCGTTTAGCAGAAACAACGGTCACGGCAAGCCGGGCAAAGGTTTAGGACTTTGCCTGCGGCTCAACCCAACCAATCGTGCCGTCATTGCGCCGATAGACCATGTTGAACGCACCCGTCACCGCATTGCGGAACAGCAGCGCATTTGTGTGGCGCAGGTCGAGCATCATCACGGCATCCGACACGCTGGCGTCCGGCACGTCGACGCGCGTTTCAGCGATAATGATCGGATTGTCTTCTGTATCCGGCACGTCATCGGGGGTTGGTTCAAAGACGGTATAGGCAGCATTATCTTCGGGCGGTGCGACATTTGGCCCAGCATGATCATCCCGCAGGCGGCGCTTATAGCGGCGCAATTGCTTTTCAATTTTGTCCGCCGCCCCATCCAAAGCAAAGCGCGCTTCTTGGGCGCTGGCGGACGCCTTGAGCACCACGCCGCGCACGACATGCAAGATAATGTCGCAAACAAAACCATGATCATGCGGGCCTTTGCTGAAGGTCGCATGGGCACTGTGTGCGCGGGAAAAATATTTGGTCGCTATCGCCTGTAGCCGATCGTTCACTTGGCTCTGGAGAGCACCCCCGGTGTCGACTTGATGGCCTGAAACACGGATGTCCATAATTTCTCTCCTTTCACTGTCCTAGCTAGGAAGGATTTTCCCAACATCAACTCGGTCAGCTTCAACTTAGGCGGCGGCGCGACCCTCCTCATCTTCACCCAGCCCCCATAAAGGGTCACTGAGTGTCATGATGAAAGCGCGGTGGCGCTCAATCTCTGCCGGGTCCGCCGAATGGGGGCGGGCCGCGCGGGCTGGACGACTGGCGGTCAGCGACCGGCCAAGATCATCCGCCACGTCCGCCGTCAAAGGAGCATCAGCCAGACCCAGACCAATTTGGCGACCTCCGGTGAGCTCAACATAAACTTGGGCGAGCAATTGCGCATCAAGCAGCGCGCCATGCTTAATCCGGTGCGATCGATCAATGCCAAAGCGGGTGCACAGGGCATCCAGGCTATGCTTGGCGCCGGGAAATCTGCTCCGCGATAACGACAAAGTGTCGATCATCCGAGCAGGCGCAATGTCTGGGCGGTTGATTCGCGACAGCTCCTCATTGAGAAACGCAAAGTCAAAGGATGCATTATGCGCAACCAAAGGGCTTTCCTCGATAAAATCGAGCAGATCTTCCACCAGATCACCAAAAAATGGCTTATCGGCAAGGAAGGCATCCGACAGGCCGTGCACCGCTTGGGCTTCAGGCGCCATGGGTCGTTCTGGATTATAATAGGCGTGATAGACCCGGCCAGTCTCAACCCGGTTGACCAGTTCCACACATCCGATTTCAACAAGCCGATCGCCTAAAGCGGCGTTAAGCCCTGTCGTTTCGGTATCAAAAACGACTTCACGCATTGGCAGATCTATCGGCTCTTTCTTTGGGAAAGGCAAGCGATCAGGCGACGCACTTCGGCGCGTGTCACCATCATGGATGTGCCCGTTTCAATGACAAAGTCAGCCTTCTGCCGCTTCACATGATCGGGGATCTGCAAATGTCGGATATGAGCCAGTTTTGCAGGCGTCATATTCTTACGACGCAACACCCGGCGACGCTGCAAAAAGGCGGGGGCAGAGACGACGACTGTGACATCTGCCTGACCCGCACCCCCTTTTTCAAACAAAAGTGGAATGTCCAACACAATGATTGGGCGGGATCGGTGACGCCGCAAAAAGGCCTGCCGGGCAAAAAAAACCGCCGGGTGGACAATATGCTCCAACGCGCGCAGTTCATCTGGCTTGCCCAGCACGGCCGCGCCCAATTTTTGCCGATCAACGCCCTGCGCGCCCGTGGTGCCGGGGAAACGCGCTTCAATCCGCGCGACAAGCGCGCCATCTGGGCCTTGCAGCTTGTGCACCTCAGCATCGGCATCAAAGACCGGGACGCCCATCTGCCGAAACATGGCCGAGACGGCGGACTTTCCCATGCCGATGGAGCCGGTCAGGCCAATACGGATCATGCCAAGAGCCTTTCACGCAGCTCCTCATCCCGATCGCGCGGCGGGGCTGCCCCAAAAAAGAGTTCAAAGGCAATGGCCGCTTGTCCGACCAGCATATCAAGTCCGTCCACGATCTGAAGGTCTCGGGCGTCGGCAGCCTGCAGCAGCGGCGTCATTAAGGGCGCATAGACAATATCATAGATCAGAGCATTGTCGGGCAGGGGGGAAAGGTCGGGCGCGAAGGCGGGCTGCCCCACCATGCCAAGCGAGCTGGTGTTGACCAGCAATTGTGCGGGCGGAAGTGCGGATTCTATGGGGCGCACGTCGCCCTTCAGGCCAAATCGCGCCAAAAGTGCCGCCCCTTTGAGGGGGTTGCGCGCCAGCAATGTGACTGGCCCAGCCCCGACCCGCGACAAAGCAAAGAGCACGGCATGCGCCGCGCCACCTGTGCCGACAACAACAACAGGCGCCCCCACCAAAGGCAGATCTGCAATCGGGCCGTAAAAGCCCCCGGCATCCGTGTTGGTGCCGAACAGGCCGCCCTGATCATCGCGCGCAATGGTGTTCATCGCCCCAATGCTCGCCCGCACATCGCCGGGATCCGCCACATGATCCATCACCGCAATTTTATGGGGCAAGGTGACATTGCACCCCCGCCAATCGGGATCATCTGCTCGACGCGCGACAAAATCCGCCAGCCCATCCGGCGTTACGTGCGTGGCCCGATAGTCAGCGTCAAGGCCAAGCGCGTCCAACCAAAATCCATGGATTAAAGGGGATTTGGAATGGCTGATGGGGTCGCCAATGACTTCGGCATAGGGTCTGCTCATTGCGGTGCTATTCCTGCTTCCCTCAAAAAAGCCAAGAGGGGCAAAAGCGGCAGGCCAATAATTGTAAAGTGATTGCCCTCGACCCGTTCAAATAGCTGGATGCCGCGCCCTTCGATCCGATATCCGCCGACGCCAGACAATAGGTTCTCGCCCTCTTGGTTTAGATACTCGACGATGAACTCCGATGAGAGCGGGCGCATCGTCAGCCGCGCCTCTTCAACATGGGTCCAAATAACGGCGCCATCTCGAACAACGGCCATGGCCGCAAACAAGCTGTGGGTGCGACCCGACAGGGTGGCAAGCTGCTCTGCCAACGCGGCCAGCGACGGCGCTTTGTCAAACATCACGCCATCATCGAGCGCCAATGTCTGGTCGCAGCCGAGGATAAAATCGCCGGGTCGTTCCAAAGAAACAGAGCGGGCCTTTGCCTCTGCTAACCCCAAAGCCAAGGCGCGCGCGTCGACGCCCGCTGCCTTCAGCTTTACCTTTTCAACCTCTTCATCGCAGAGCGCTGCCATAGCCTGATGCGATATCCCCGCTTGGGTGAGCAGTGCCCGCCGACCCGCACTTTGTGAGGCGAGGATCAAAGTCATTCGGGCGCGCCTTTGCGCTCCGCATGCAGGTTGATGATCGCGGCCGCCGCTTCTTCAATGGAGCGCCGCGTCATATCGATGACGGGCCAATCATTATCGGCAAACATGCGCCGGGCATAAGCAACTTCGCGCGTGACCGCCTCTTGATCGACATAATCGGTATCGGGGGCCTGATTCAGCGCCAGCAAGCGGTTGCGGCGGATCTGCACCAGTCGTTCCGGATTGGTCACAAGGCCCACAACCAAAGGCTTGTGCAGGCGATAGAGTAAATCCGGTGGCGGGCTTTCCACGACAATGGGGATGTTGGCGGTCTTATAGCCGCGATTGGCAAGATAGATGGATGTGGGTGTTTTGGAACTGCGTGAGACGCCTGCTAAAATTATATCCGCTTCTTCCCAATTTTCCCAATTCAATCCATCATCATGGGCAATGGTGAATTGTATGGCCTCCACCCGTGCGAAATAGGCATCGTCCAACAAATGTTGCAGGCCCGGACGCGCTTTAAGCGGCTTACCAAGCACGTCTGACAAAGCATGCAGTACAGGATCAATCGCGCCCACATGCGGCAAGCCATGGGCGACACAGCGCTGTTCAAGCGCCGTTCGAATATCGGCATTCACAATTGTGAACAGCACCAAGCCGGGGTTCTGGGCAATGTCCGCCATAATCCGGTCGACATGGCGCGGGGTGCGCACCATAGGCCAATAATGCCTTACGGGTTCGACATCATCAAATTGCGCCAAGGCGGCCTTGGCAACGGTTTCCAGTGTCTCCCCCGTCGAGTCTGAAACCAAGTGAAGATGCAATCGAGACACGCCGTTCGCCCATTGTGGAAAAGCCTGGGGACAGGGCTAGCGGAAAGCCGTTGAAAAGCGCAAGGCCGACAATCTCAGCACGTTCACGGAATAATGCCCACAGGCTTATGAACAATAAGCCCTTATCATCCCCAATTGTGGATAATGGGGACAGAAAAAGGCGACTCTGGCCAGCATCTCACAAAAGAGAGAGTCAAGTTGGGGGCAAAAGCCCGGGAACAACTTTATTCCCACCTCCAAGCGACCAACAATCATCTACAACCTTTCAGAGTCTTTAATTATTGAATAGGGGGAAAGCATGATGACCCCGATTTCAAAGCCTTTGCTTAGCGTGCTTAAGGGCGCGAAGACCGACACCCTGCCTTTATGGCTCATGCGCCAAGCTGGACGCTATCTGCCCGAATATCGCGCGCTTCGGGCGGAAAAGGGCGGATTTCTGGAATTGGTGCACGATAGTGCAGCAGCGGCCGAAGTCACGATGCAGCCCATTCGCCGGTTCGGTTTTGATGGCGCCATTCTCTTTTCCGATATTTTGGTCATTCCGCATGCTTTGGGTCAGGACCTCTGGTTTGAAACGGGGGAAGGGCCCCGGCTTGCGCCCAAGCTGGTGGATACAAGCTTGAGCGCCCTTCAACACCTGCCAGAGCGTCTGTCCCCGGTGATTGAGACGGTGCGCCAGGTGAAAGCAGCCCTGCCCCCCCAAACAACCTTTTTGGGCTTTGCTGGAAGCCCCTGGACGGTTGCGACCTATATGGTGGCAGGACAGGGCAGCCGCGAACAGGCCGAGACGCGTCGGTTCGCTTATCGGGATCCCAAAGCCTTTGGGGAGATCATCACCGCAATTGCCGATCTGACGGTTGAGTATTTGTCCGATCAAATTGAAGCAGGCGTGGATGCCGTGCAATTGTTCGACAGCTGGTCTGGAAGCCTCAGCCCGCAGCAATTTGAACATTGGGTGATTGCCCCGACGGTGCGGATTATTTCAAAACTCAAAGCGCGCCACCCACATGCGGTCATTATTGGCTTTCCAAAGGGCGCAGGCGGCAAGCTTCCTGCTTATGCGCGCGAAGTGGGTGCAGATGCCATTGGTCTCGACGAGACGGTTGATCCCAATTGGGCGCACCAAAACCTTCCCAAGGATTTGCCGGTGCAGGGCAACCTTGATCCCTTGGCGCTGATTACGGGCGGAGACATACTCGATCAGGCGATCACACGGATTATTGACGCCTTTCAGGACCGCCCCCATATTTTCAATTTGGGTCATGGTATTTTGCCAGATACGCCAATCGCGCATGTTGAGGCGCTGGTGGCGCGGATCCGCGGAGAGAAAAGATCATGATTGAGGCGATGATCGGGATTTTGGGCAATGCCTATCTCTGGGTGAAGGCGGGCCACATTATCTTCGTCATCTTCTGGATGGCCGGACTGTTCATGCTGCCGCGCTTTTTTGTCTATCATCAAGAATCCGAGCCCGGCAGCGCTGAAGAGCAGAAATGGATTGAGCGCGAAGACCGGCTGCTGCGCATCATCCTCAAGCCATCGATCATGATTGTCTGGATATTTGGGTTGGCGCTGGCGCTGGATACGGGAAGTTTTGCGCAAGGCTGGTTTCATCTTAAACTGGTCGTTGTGCTGATCCTATCTGGCTATCACGGTTGGATGGTCAGCTATGCGCGCAAACTCCATGCCGGGCAGAGGACGCTCTCGGGCCGGACGTTGCGAATAGTGAATGAAGTGCCGGGCATGGCGGCGGCGCTCATTGTCATCTTGGCGATCGTCAAACCCTTTTAAGGGCTTCACCTCTCGGCAAGCTGGCTTGACTTGGGGCCTGGGCCCGCTTAGGCCTGTTTCACCGCTGGGCCGTTCGTGCCGTTATCAGCAGCCTTCATTCTCATTTAGTGCTGTCGCGGTTTTCCATTTATTTTACCCGGACTGATTTGCCATGATGCACCTGAAACAACTCAAGAAGAAAACCCCCGCTGAACTGGTCGAAATGGCCGAAGAACTGGGTGTTGAGGGCGCATCAACCCTGCGCAAACAGGATATCATGTTTGCGATCCTCAAGGTTGAGGCAGAAAATGGGGAAGAAATTATCGGCGAAGGCACGATTGAAGTGCTGTCCGATGGTTTTGGCTTTTTGCGGGCACCAGAATCCAACTATCTGGCCGGGCCTGACGATATTTACGTCTCGCCCAATATGGTGCGCAAATATGGTTTGCGGACGGGCGACACAGTTGAAGGCGAAATTCGCGGGCCAAAGGATGGCGAACGCTATTTTGCTCTCACCACGATTAAATCGATCAATTTTGACGACCCGGATGTGGTGCGCCACCGCGTCAATTTTGACAATTTGACGCCGCTTTACCCGGACGAGCGCTTGAAACTCGATACGCTCGATCCGACCGTCAAGGACAAGTCGGCTCGCGTCATCGACATCATCTCACCGCAGGGTAAAGGCCAGCGTGCGTTGATCGTGGCCCCGCCGCGCACCGGCAAAACCGTGTTGCTGCAGAATATGGCAAAGGCCATTACCGACAATCACCCGGAAGTTTTCTTGCTGGTGCTGCTCGTTGATGAGCGCCCGGAAGAAGTCACCGATATGCAGCGGTCGGTGAAGGGGGAGGTGATTTCCTCCACCTTTGATGAACCTGCGTCGCGTCACGTTCAGGTCGCCGAAATGGTCATTGAAAAGGCCAAGCGTCTGGTCGAGCATAAGAAGGATGTGGTCATCCTGCTGGACTCAATCACCCGTCTTGGTCGTGCCTACAATACGGTTGTCCCGTCGTCGGGCAAGGTGCTGACAGGTGGCGTGGATGCCAATGCGCTCCAGCGGCCAAAGCGCTTCTTTGGCGCTGCACGTAACATTGAGGAGGGTGGCTCGCTCTCTATCATCGCAACGGCGCTGATCGATACGGGCAGCCGTATGGATGAAGTGATTTTTGAAGAGTTTAAGGGCACGGGCAATTCGGAAATCGTGCTGGATCGCAAGGTTGCCGATAAGCGCATCTTCCCTGCTCTTGATGTTGGTAAATCGGGCACACGTAAGGAAGAATTGCTGGTCGAAAAGGACAAGCTCAGCAAAATGTGGGTGCTGCGCCGCATCCTCATGCAGATGGGCACGGTCGATGCGATGGAATTCCTGCTCGACAAGATGCGGGATTCCAAGACCAATGAAGACTTCTTCGACAGCATGAACCAGTAGGGCGCTGAGGACGGTGGTGCTGGAGCATGCCCTGCTGCACGTCCGCCCAGGGGAGCAAGCTCTCTTTGAGGCGGCGATGGCGGAAGCGCGACCTCTCATCGAGGCGTCGCCGGGGTTTCTGGGGCTTGACGTTCGGCCCGCCATTGAAGAGCCAAACCTGTATCTTTTACTTGTCCGTTGGGAGACGATTGCCCATCATCGCGATGGATTTCGTACGTCAGATCGCTATCAAAAGTGGCGGTCCTTGCTCCATAAATTCTATGAGCCCATGCCCGACGTTTGTTATTTTGGAGACTCAATTTGAACTTTGATCTTCTTCAGCTTGTCTCTGCTGGGGCACCCGCGCTTGGCGGCCTTGGGGATATTTGGGGACATATTGTCGCCGATTTTTCCAAAATAACGCAGCCTGCGGCCTTTGCGGCTTTTGTGCAGGTGTTGCTGATCGATCTGGTTTTGGCCGGGGATAATGCGATTGTTGTCGGCGCGTTGGCCGCAGGATTGCCTGCGGAACAGCGTCGCCGTGTCATCATCATTGGCGTGGTCGCCGCTCTTGTTCTGCGCATCATCTTTGCCCTGACGGTGAGCTGGTTGCTGGGCATTGTTGGGTTGGTGTTGGCAGGGGGCTTGCTCCTCCTTTGGGTCGCTTGGCGCATGTATCGCGATCTTCACGCGCACAGCCCAGCGGAATCGCCCGGGTCGCCTGAAATTGCCGGGGATGAGGAGAGCGGTATTCCCGCCGCCAAAAGCTTTGCCGCCGCCGCCTGGTCGGTTGCGATTGCCGACGTGTCGATGAGCCTCGATAATGTGCTTGCTGTTGCGGGGGCCGCGCGTGAGCATCCGGGGATTTTGATTGTCGGCCTGATTTTTGCCGTGGCGCTCATGGGTATAGCGGCCAATATCATTGCCAAATATATTGAGCGCTATCGCTGGATCGCTTGGGTGGGTCTGGCTGTGATTGTCTATGTGGCGCTTAAGATGATTTGGGAGGGCTATCACGAAGTCCAGCCGCATATCTTGACGCTCACAGGATTTTAACTTGGGTTTGCCGTTGTAAGAGGACTATTTTCGTGTAGCCTTGCGGTATGCGAAATCGACTTTTTCCCGCCATCTTGGCCATATGTGCTCTTACCGGGTTTGCGCCCGGCGCAGCGTGGGCCGCACCCGTCACTGGCTTTGCCTATGACATGCCAAAGCTGCCCGCGCCTGACCCAGCCTTAAGCCGGTATCTGCAGCAGGATCGCGCGAAAGTTTACAGGGACTATGCGGCGCTCTTTGCTGATCCAGATCTGAGTGCAGAGGATTTCAGCAGCTATGAGAGCGCCACCAACTGGACAGTCGATAGTATTTTGCCGGGGGTGAAGATTCTGGTTGCGGGCCGAGCCAGCTATACGGGAGGGGCGCATGGCTATGCCTTTGTGGATAGCGTGATTTGGGACAGCAAGGCGGGTGCGCCGATTAGCTTTGCGGGCCTGTTTACCAATCCATCGGCGGCGCGTGCATTGCTCAACCCCGCTTATTGCCGGGCGCTTGATCGGGAACGCCTCGCCCGCCGGGGGGAGCCCACGCCCAAGGATGATATGTTTGGCGCATGTCCCGATCTCTTTAAGGAGGCGGAAGCGTATCCGACCAAGCCAGTTTACGGCAAATATAGTCG
>RFSU01000046.1 GCA_009923795.1 Sphingomonadaceae bacterium | reverse complement strand
TGCGATTTCGATCCCGTTGCTGGTTGCATTGACGCGTTGGTTGCACCGCAAACTCTCGTCCTTGTCCATTTCATTCATCGCTATGGTAATCGCCTTTCCGTTGTTTCTAGCCTATCAGATCAACGTCGAAGGCAGTTCAGTCGCCAATGGCTGGTGGACATATGATGTGGTCATCGGTCCCGCGCTTGAAAGTGAAAAGGGGCGACTGCCGCTGGTCTTTCCGCTGCTGATCGGTCTTTGGGCAGGCCTGTTCGTCGCCATGCTTGCCAAGCGTGATAAGTCCGGCTTCATGCCGCATGAGGTGCGGTTGGGCATAACCGCAAAACCTGCTGGATGGGCTCGAGAATGGGCGCGCCTGTGGAGCATGATCCTTGTCTTTCAGGTCACCTTCTTCATCGTCAACATCGCACCTGCTCTAATTGGTCGGGCCCTGTTCGGCGGGCCCAGCCTGCTCGTCCCCTGAAGGTGCGCCGATGACCGCCCTCAATCGCCTGCTGGCTGTGCTTCTGATGTTGATCGGTGGCGGGTTGGTGTGGCTAGGGACGCAGCTGATAATGGCAGGCGGCTCGCTTTATTATGCCCCTACCGGTCTTGCGCTGATCGCGACCGCATTGTTGTTGTGGATTCAATCGTCACGCGCGTTGACGGTCTTCGGCGGGCTTTGGACTATAACCCTGCTCTGGGCGATTTGGGAATCCGGCCTGAACGGCTGGGCACTCGCCGCTCGCCTGGCGCTTCTGAGCGGTATCGGTCTGTGGCTGCTGATGCCGTGGGTGCGTCGATCACTTAAAGCCGCCCCGACAACACCGCTCAGCCGCAGTTTGATTGCCCTTGCGACGCTTGGGCTGGTCACTGGCACAGGCTGGATTTTATGGAGTGACCGTATCAGCGGCGGCACAGACATTGCGCGCCTTGATGGCGCGCCTGCCGATACGCGGGCGGGCGAATGGCACAGCTATGGCAACACGGTTGGCGGTACGCGCCATAGTCCGCTTTCACAAATCAACCTGAGCAACGTCGGCCGGCTGGAACGGGCTTGGATCTTTTCCACCGGAAAAGAGCCCAATGGTGAGGCAGCCCCCTTTGAAGCGACACCTCTCAAGGTGGGTGACAGCCTATATGTTTGCACCGGCTATAATGACATCATCGCGCTGGACGCCGAAACAGGCGCGCAGAAATGGCGCTATTCCGCACGCGCCAATACCGAAGGGATTTTCGGCCAGACCTGCAGGGGCGTGAGTTATTTCAAACAGCCGGGGGCCACCGCAGGTGCTCCATGCGCCGAACGAATCTACACCGCGACCATTGATTCGCGCCTGATCGCAGTCGACGCCGCAACAGGTTGGTCATGCGAAGGATTTGGCACCAGGGGCGCGGTCGATCTGCTCAAGGGGATGAGTGCCGCTCCAAAGGGATATTATCATGTCACGTCGCCGCCAGCCGTCATCGCGGGCAAGTTGGTGGTGGGCGGATGGGTGACCGATGGCCAAATCACGGGTTCGCCCTCCGGCGTGATCCGCGCCTTTGATGCCGTTACGGGAACATTCGCTTGGGCGTGGGATATGGGCCGGCCCGAGCGCAGCTCAGAGCCCGGCCCGGGAGAGACGTACACCCCCGGCACTCCGAACAGCTGGAGCGTGATGAGCGTCGATGAGGAGCTGGGCCTTGTCTATGTGCCGACTGGCAACGCGACGCCCGACTATCATAGTGGACATCGTTCGACACAGATGGATCGCTATTCGAGCTCAGTTGTTGCGCTGGATGGATCGACAGGCAGGCCCCGATGGGCCTTCCAGACAGTCCATCGCGATCTTTGGGACTATGATGTTGGATCACAGCCCGTGCTGGTCGATCTGGCCGATGGACGCCCCGCGCTTATCCAGCCCACCAAGCGCGGCGAACTGTTCCTGCTTGACCGGCGGACCGGCGACCCCATCGCGCCTGTTGCGGAACGTAAGGTGCCTGTCAGCACTGTCGCAGGCGAACGCGCCTCCGCCACCCAGCCCTTCTCCATCGGCATGCCAAGCTTTGCAGGGCCACGTCCCAGCGAAAAGAGCATGTGGGGTCTGCTGATGCTCGATCAGGCATGGTGCCGCTTGCGCTTTAAGCAAGCGCGCTTTGATGGACCAATGACGCCGATTGGCACGGATCGGCCTACCATTACCTGGCCCGGAGCGCTGGGCGGTCACAATTGGGGCAGCGTCGCGGTTGACCCCACGCGCCAGATCATCATCGTCAATTCATCCCACGTCATCAATTACAACCGACTGCTGCCTCGCGCCGAGGCGGATGCGATGGGATTGCAGCCCGTCGCCAAGCCGAGCTTTGAGAATGTCGCCGGGCCAGTCGCACAGGCGGGCACGCCGTTCGCCGCGTCCATCTCGCCATTCCTTTCACCCTTGGTCGCGCCGTGTACCGAGCCGCCTTACGGATTGATAAGTGCGGTTGACCTCAAAACACGCAAACTGTTGTGGCAAAAGCCTTTCGGCACCGCGCGCGACAGCGGGCCGCTGCTGCTTTCGACCGGCCTCCCAATCCCGATGGGTGTGCCAAATATTGGCGGTGCCGTCGTCACGGCGGCCGGCCTGGCGTTCATTGGCGCGACACAGGAACACATGATCCGCGCCTATGACATCCGGACTGGCAAGGAGCTTTGGAAAGGCAGACTGCCCGCCGGGGGCAATGCTACGCCAATGAGCTACTGGTCCGCCAAGTCTGGGCGACAATTCGTGGTGATCGCCGCTGGCGGCCATGGCGGTATTCTCTCCGGCTATGGCAATCAGCTGATTGCCTATGCCCTTCCCCAACCGGCCTCCAAGTAAGGATCACCCCATGACCTACAAAGCCATTGTGACCGGCGCGACGCGCGGACTTGGGCGCGGCCTTGCCCGCGGTCTTGCCTCAAAAGGGGCAATGGTCGGCGTTACCGGGCGCGACACAGATGCGCTGGCAGACGTATGTGCCGAAATCTCTGCGCTAGGCGGCACGCCGCTCGCGCTTGTCTGCGACCACTGCGATGACGAGCAAGTTGCCGCAGCCTTTGACCGCGTGAAGCGCGACTGGGGTGGACTGGATATCCTCGTCAACAATGCCGCAGCCGTATACGGGCAGGATCTGGTAACGCCAGGCCCGTTCTGGGAGAAGCCGTTGAAGCTTGCCGACATGATCAATGTCGGGCTGCGCTCAAGCTATGTCGCTGCTTGGCATGCAGCCCCGCTGATGGCGGCGGCAGGCAAAGGTCTGATTGCCAGCATCTCCTTTTACGGCGCCGTCTCTTACTTTCACGGCGCTGCGTATGGCGCGGCCAAGGCCGGGACGGACAAGATGACGGCCGATATGGCCGCTGATCTTGCGCCGCACGGGGTTGCAGCCATTTCTTACTGGCCCGGATTTGTTTTGACAGATGCTGTTAAGGCGATGCCGCCAGAGATGATCCCGGAGGACCTGCGCGCCATGTTGCCGATGTGGGAAACGCCTGAGTTTACCGGATTTGTGATCGACGCGCTTTATCACGATCCCGCGCTATTAGGGCTATCCGGACAGGCGCTGATCGGCGCTGAACAGGGCGAACGGCTGGGCGTAAAAGATCTGGAGGGCAGACAGCCCGTGTCTTACCGCGCCACTATGGGCGCGCCGCACCTGCCGTTCAGCCAGCAGGGAGGGCTATCGGCATGATCGAGGCGGTTCTCGTGGTTCTCACCAAAGCGCATCCGGGGCGTGAGGCAGATCTGGACGACTGGTATACCCACATCCATGTCCGCGACGCGCTGCGGTTTCGCGGCTCCGTCACTGCGCAAAAATTTTTGCCGCAGCAAGGACCAACCCATGGACCTGCCTGACAGTTTCGACTGGCAGTGTCTTGCTCTTTACGATGTGTTCGATGCCAAACGATTTTCCCGCGAGCATTAGGAAAATGCGCTGACCAGCCGGATGATGGTGACCACCGCCATCGATGACAGCGTGCTGGAGGACTATCACTATTACCCCCTGGCCTTTCGCGACAATGATCCGGAAGTGACGCACAGCGGTGGGGTTGTGCTGGAACAATTGAACGCGGCTCCAGGGCAAGATCAGGCTTTGCGGGCCTGGTATATCGACCAGTATCTGCCGGGGGCAGTCAAACGCCCTGGCGTGAAATCAGCGGGGCTTCTGATGTACTGCACCTTTGGCCAGATGATCCCGACGACACCATCCTACCGCTATGTCGGGATTTATAAGGTGGATGATGCCAATGCGTGGCAAGGTTGGCGGGGTATTCCGGAACTGGCCAGTGCGCCATGCGTGGATCAATCCACAGCCCGCATCACCCATTGGGATCGATTGACGGGCAAGCTTTCCAAGGATGACGTCCAAAACCCGACATCAGAAGCACTGGCAGCAGAGGAGCGCGCCCGCGCGCGGATGGGAACAGATGGGCTGACCGGCGGCATCGAAAAGCTAGGCGCCGCCTGAAATCAACCCGAAGTAATCCCGTTGTCCGCCGTGTAGCACGCACCGTGGACAGATTTTGCGCGGTCCGACGCAAGAAACATGAGCGGCGCTACGATATCTTCAATCTCGGATGGGGGCCTGATGCCCATATAACGACCCACGAGATCCAAGGCCAAGCCATCCGGAATAGTGAGGCCTGTCGCCATAGGGGTCAGCATACCACCGGGCGCCAGCGCGTTGATCCGGACCGGCTCGTGCATGAATTCCATGGCAAAGGAGCGCGTCAGGCTGAGCAGCGCCGCCTTGGTCGCACCATATGGCGCCATATAGGCCTGCCCCAGAAAAGCGGCTGTCGAAACCACGTTGATCACGTTGCCTTTGGCCACGATGAGATGCGGCATCGCGGCCTGCATCATGTACATCGGCGCGCTAAGATTCGCCGAAAGCAGGCGTTCCCAGTCTACAACTGCAATGTCCGCCAACTTGTGCATGCGCAACATGCCCGCGACATTGCACAGCACATCCAGCCTGCCAAAAGCATCCATCGCAGCTGCAACCGCCGCTGCGCAATTCGCCTGTCGCCCCAGATCTCCCGAAAAACTGACTGAAAAACCACCTGCCTTGTTGATTGCATCGGCTGTCGCCGCCAGCCCGCTTTCGTCCAGATCGACAAGGCACAGCCTGGCACCTTCCATCGCAAAGCGGATACTGGCGGCCTGACCCAGGCCGGAGGCGGCGCCAGTGACGAGTACCGCTTTTCCCGCAAACTCACCTGTGGTCATGATCGTTCCTTCACCAGACCAAAGGCAAAGTGACAGGCTGAATCATGCCGAGATGATATTCGATGTCATGGCCGGGCTTGACGCTGAATTGCGGAATGCGCTGGACGAACTCCTCAATGGCGATCCGCATTTCACGTTTGGCAAGGTGCATCCCAACGCACATGTGCGGGCCAAAGCCGAATGAGACATGCCGCGGTTTGCGCCCCAGCCGGACTTCGCCAGGCTCTGGAAACTCCTCCGGATCACGACCAGCGAGCGTTGTATGGACGGCGACCTTGTCCCCCGGCATCATCTTTACACCGCCAAATTCCGTTTCCTTTGTGCAGGTGCGGAAAGTGGTGACTGCGGCATAGGCGCGCATCATTTCGTCGATGGCGTTCGGAATGTCCTGTGGGTTACAGCGCAGCTGGTCCTGATCCTGCGGTTTGCGGGCCAGATGGAGGAAATGCAGCCCCATATTGGTGGACACCGTATCTAGCCCGCCGATGAACAGATTGAATGCAAAGCCGACCAATTCGTCTTCGTTCAGTTTGGAGCCTTCCACCTCCACGCTGAGCGCATAGCTGATGATATCGTCACGCGGCGCCTTACGGCGGTCTTCTATCTGTTCGCGCAGGAAATTGACGACATTGCGCGTGGCGTCTGCCATCTTGGCCATGTCCATTTCGTGAAGCAGCCCGGTTTCCCATTCAAGGAACTGTTTCGTGTTGCTCAGGGGGAAATCCATCAGCTCAAGGAACACCTTGATCGGAAATTCAAAGGCGAATTCGGACATGAATTCGCATGCGCCGCGCTCGCGAAAGCAGTCGATATACTCGACAGCATAGCCGCGGATCTTGTTCTCCAGCTTGGCCATCGCCTTGGGCGTGAACAACGGATTGATGAAGGCGCGGTACTTGGCGTGATGCGGCGGATCAATCTCAACCGGCAGGTTCGTCCAGGTATCTCCGATCATTTTGGAATAAGGCGAAAAGTCCTTGCTGGAGAAAGTGTCGGTATCGAAATAGACCTTTCGCAGATCGTCAACACGCCGGACGATCCAGGCAGGCGTGCCGCCGGGATAAGCGTGCGGCGCATAAAAAATGCCAGGCCCCTTGTGCACCTCTGCCGCCCAGTCGCCAAAGGGATCGTCGCGCGTTGTCATGCCGAACACATAGGGAAAGGGACGGACCAAAGATGCCGGAACGTGATCGGGAATGACGGGTTTCGGAAACTGAATCTGCATCGTTTCTCTCCTCTGGATTGGGGCGGTCAATCCGCTCCGACTTTCTTTTCTAGGAAATATGAGCCAACATGAATTTCAACAAGCAGGATGATTTTTTGAAGGTAAGTATGCTTGAGATGACTATTGCTAAAAACCGAGATGTGTCTTCTGAAGAATATGGTGAACTGCGTAAGGCGCTGACGTTGATTGCGGGGAAATGGAAACTCGAAATCCTGTGGCGACTTCATCATCGCACACATCGCTTCGGCGAATTGATGAAAGCGATTCCAAGTGTGACGCAGCATATGCTCACCCGACAGTTGCGCGAACTCGAAGCTGATGGGCTTGTGACCCGGCGCGTGTTTGCAGAGGTCCCCCCGCGCGTGGAATACAGCATGACAGAGGCCACGAAGGCACTTGAGCCGACTATCCAATCGCTGGTGGCCTGGTGGGAAACCTATGGAAAGGCCGCGCAAAGCGCCAACGCTTTGGGTGACTAGGCGCGGCAAAACGTGCAGACCTACCAACGCCGCCGAAGCTGGACTCCGCGCCGCCTTAACCGCAATTGCGCGTCCCGCTCTTCAGGCGAAACGAAGAGTGTTTCAGGCGGGAGGTGTGATCGCAGCTCCGCCAGATTGATCAGCCGCAAAATTGGCGCAGGGCCGCTGCTTGCTTCAGTCCAGCGCAGCATGATTGCGCCTTCGCTATTCCCGCCGGTATCCAGCCAGTTAGGCACGCCGGGATCATTCATCGCAATGACAGCGCGGAATTTTCCATCCCGGTCCAGCCGCACTTGACCACCATTCAGGCTCGACTGTCGGTTCATCCAGTCCATGCTGTTCCACATCATGTCGGATAGCTGGATGTTCCAGTAGCGGACCATTTCCGGCAACTCGGTTTCCAGCAACAGAACATGTCCCGGCGCCAGCCGGAACAGCCCCTGATAATAATGCTGACCCTGCACGCCGCCGCGCCCGGCCCAGTCATCATGTTCCAGCGCGTTCCAAAGCCCCTTGTCGCGCTGCGCCTTGATGAAGCCCAAGGCCATGCCCGACAAGCGCCGGGGGTAGGCCGCAAGGGCATCCAAACGCTCCGCGATCTGTGCGGCGGACCAACGGCGCGGCGCGTGAGTCCGGTCGATCCGTTCAATGGCGATGCGCGCTTCGCGCCCCTGCCCCCAGTTATAGCTCGATTGCCGCAGTGACAACGATCTCGCGGAGGGGTCTAGCGGATGCCAATCGCCCTGCCAGTCCACGGGCTTAACGGCGCTCAGGAGAAGCGAGAAACGACCCGCAGCGTCAAGCGACAATGTGTCGAAGTCGAGCGTGCCTAGCGACGGTCCTAGCGCCTCCATCACATCACACCCAAGCCGCCCGCCACAATATCCATCAGCACGAACAGGCCGTCACCGCGTTCACCGGTCAGCAGGTAAGACCCGGTACCGTCAATCGACGCCGTGCCATAGATGAAATCTGGGTTGGTCCCGACGCAGTTCAGGTGCGTGTTCACCGCCGGCACAAAATCCGGGAAGTCCGGATCAGCAAAGGCCGTAAACCAACCTGATGCGAGGGTCATAAAAAACAGGCGCTCCGCCTCTGCCATGGACTGCAGATCGTCCTGATTGGCAAGCGATGGCAACAGGTCAGCCGTGCCTTCAAATTTGGCGACTCGATCCGCCCAAGAGCTCACAGAAAGTCTCCATAAGCTTTTATATAGTCAGCATAAACGCTTTCTACCTGTTCGCGCGTCAGACCATAGTCGGCAAGCTCATATTTGTGCTGACCGTGTTTGTCCGCCGGGTTGGCCGCCCACCAGCCGGCAACGGCCGCTTGAGTTTCGGCTGTGAAATCCATGTCCGCATGGGCATAGACGCCGCGCACCGCCGCCACCGGATCAGCGACAATGTCCCTGAAGCCCAGATCAAGTACCTTCATGTGTGGATTGGCCTTGCGCCAAGCCATTGAGCGTACCTGCCCGTCATGCCAGAGGTGCAGCAACTCCTGCCCCAATTCGGCACGATCAATCTTGGTGACGCTGACGCATCGGATCACCTCGATCAAACGTGATATGGACGCCATGACTGTGACAGGATCACGGTGCGGCTGCACTAACACCGCATCAGGATAAGCCGCCATCAGTTCCGGCAGGTGATAGGCATGTTCCTGCACCTTTAACACCCAGCGTTTTCGAGGGTTTTTCCACGCCAGATGTTGCAGCCACATTTTGTGGACGCGGTAGCCAAAGCGCGTGTCGGCATCGCGATACCATTCGTAATAGCTAGGCAGGCTGAACAGCATGGTGGGGTTGATCCCCTGAAACGCGGTTTCAAGAATCATCCCGCATTCCTGCGGCACGCGTGCGCCGATCGGGTGGGCCTTTAACACATCGGCCCAGGCTCCGGTGAAGTTGGCGGCGACATAGGCATCAAATCCGTCCGCGCGCGGATCGCTATCAAAAGTCGCGGCCTCTGGCGGTGGAGAAGGCGCGGCCACCTCCCATTGCAAAGGTGTACGCACCTGCGGATCAGCCCCGATCAGCGCGTGCAAGATCGATGTGCCACAGCGGGGCAGGCCAAGGATGAACACCGGCCTGTCAATCTCTACCTTTGCGATATCGGGATATCGGGCGCGATCCGCTGCAATGGCCGAAAGCCGGGCCAGATTGTCCTGAAACTGGGCCATCGCCCGGGCGCGTCCTTCATCTGAAAGTCCTGCCTCTGCGGCGAGCGCGGCAAGTGCAGCCGTCAGCCCGGCGCGCGTTCCCGAGGCGAACTCCTCGGAAAGCCCGGCCTCGGCCATCATATCGTCTGCTGCTACCAACTCTGTCATGCGCGCCCTCTCCTCTATTCGGGCAGCATGCCCGGCGGCATCGGTCTGCAACCCTATCTGTGGAAAGGTTTATCTGGCTGCCCGTCTCGCCCACTGTGCTATGATGGAGATTTACCATTACATCATCGTGGGCGCAGGATCGTCTGGCTGCGTTCTGGCCAACCGGCTTTCAGATGATCCATCGAACCGCGTCTTGTTGATCGAAAGCGGCCCGGACGACAAAAGCCCATTCATTCACATGCCACGCGGCATCGGCAAACTGCTCGCCCCTGGAAATCCGCACGTATTTGCTTATCCGGTAACGCCATCCGGCAACCAGCCGGAGGAAGTCTGGTTAAAGGGCCGGACCGTCGGCGGCTCCAGCTCGATCAACGGCATGGTCTATATGCGGGGCAGTCCGCAAGACTATGATGATTGGGAAAAGGCAGGCTGCGTCGGCTGGGGCTGGGACCGGATTGGTAACGCCTATGTCGCGCTCGAAGATCATGTCCTAGGGGCCGACCAATGGCGCGGCACGGGCGGCCCTTTGAAAATCTCGCAGCACCCGGCTGACAATCCCTTGTGCGACGCCATACTGGGTGCGGCGAACGAAATGGGCGTGCCGACCGTGGCCGACGTCAATCACGTCGGCGTCGTGTCCGATCAGGGCATGGGCTATCAGGTTCTGACAACACATAAGGGCAAGCGCTTTTCCGCTGCGCGCGCCTTCCTTGAGCCGGCGCGTAGACGACCCAATCTCGACATTCTGACCGGTGTTCAGGTGCAGCGCATCCTGTTTGATGGCTCGCGTGCAAGCGGTGTTCAACTGGTTGACCGCGCTATTGCTTGTTCAGGTGAAATCATCCTGAGTGCAGGCGCGGTAGAAAGCCCCAAACTGCTCGAACTCTCCGGAATTGGTGATGGCGCGCGACTACAGGCATTGGGCATAGAAACGCGCGTGCACAGTCCGCTGGTGGGAGAAAACCTGCGCGAGCATCGCTATGTCGCCGTCGACTGGAAAGTGAAGGGCGGCAGCGCCAACCAGAAGCTGCAAGGTTTGGGTCTCATCGCATCGGTGCTGCGCTACGTCCTCTTCAAATCCGGACCGATGACAGAAGCTGCACATGAAGTCGGCGGATTCATAAAAACACGGCCCGAGCTGAACCGGCCTGACGCGCAGATCGGGTCGATGATGGTGACAATGAACATAGGTCCGGGCGGTGCGCCAGTTCTTGATCCCTTTCCCGGCATGCGTGTGCTGGGCTATTTCACGAGGCCCGAAAGCCGTGGCTGGACGCATATCACCTCGCCCGATCCGAGCGTGGCGCCCGCAATTAACGCCAACCATTTTGCCGAAGAGATTGACCGGCAAACCGCGCTCAACCTGTTCAAATGGCTGCGCCGCTTGAGCCGGCAACCTTCGCTGGCCAAGTGGATCATCGAGGAAACCGGCAAGAGTGCGGCGTGCCAGACCGATGAGGAGATTGCAGCAAACCTCCTCCAGCTCGGCGGCACTGCCTTCCACATTGCAGGCACGGCCGCAATGGGGGCGGATACAGACAGCGTGCTCGACCCGCAACTTCGTGTGCGCGGGGTCGACGGGTTGCGCGTCTGCGACACCTCCATCATGCCCACGCTCGTCTCAGGCAACACAAACGCCCCCGCCATGGCCGTTGCCATGAACGCCGCAGACATCATCCTTTCAACCAAGGCAGCAGCATGACCATTCCGTTCACCCAGATCGACACGCTTTTCATCAACGGGGCAAAAGTCGCGCCCGAAGCAGGCACAGAGGCCGTCATCAACCCCGCTACCGAAGCCGTCATCGGCCAGGCGCCCGTCGCCAGCCTGACCCAAGTGGACGCTGCCATCGCCGCCGCGCGCGACGCGTTCGACAACGGCCCCTGGCCTCAGATGACGCTCGATCAACGGGGCGACATTTTGGACAGGATGGTTGCCGCCCTGAAAGCCCGTCAGGCTGATATTGCAGCGCTGATCGTCGCCGAAGTCGGCTGCGCGCAAGGGATCACGCAAATAATGCAAGTTGCAAACCCGATCAACCACCTCGCCGCGACCATCCGCCATGGCCGCCGGGACGACAGCGAACGGCTACCGCTTGATATCACACCCAACATGTTTGCGCCCGATGGTCCGCAGAACGTCGGTGGCACCACTGTGGTGCGAGAGCCGTTCGGCGTGGTGAGCGCGATCACCGGCTATAATTTCCCGTTCCTGCTAAACCTTGCCAAAATCGGCCCGGCGCTGATGGCGGGCTGCACAATGATCCTCAAGCCTTCGCAATTCACACCCTATTCGGCATTGCTGTTCGGCGAAATTTGCAACGAAATCGGCCTGCCCAAGGGCGTGCTCAACATTGTGACAGGCGGCATTGCAGAAGGGCAGTTGCTCTGCACCGATGAGCGCGTGGACATGGTGACATTCACCGGCTCCGAAAGTGTGGGCGCGGCAATCATGGCTCAGGCTGCCCCGACGCTAAAGAAGGTACATCTTGAACTCGGCGGCAAATCGGCAATGATAGTGCGACATGATGCCGATGTGCAGCGCGCCGCAGCGATGGCCGTGGGCTTCCTATCTGTCAACGCAGGCCAAGGCTGCGCAATTCCGACAAGACTGTTGGTTCATAACAGCATCCGACCGGCCTTTGTCGCAACTGCTGCCGCGATTGCCGCGCACATCAAAGTGGGCGACGCATCCGACCCGAGTGTCACGATGGGGCCGCTGATCCGTGACAGCCAGCGCACGAAGGTGGAACATTATATTGCACTTGGTAAGGCGGCCGGCGCAACACTCGTCTGCGGTGGCGGGCGACCTGTGGGGCTCCACAAGGGCTATTTCACCGAAATGACCCTGTTCGATAATGTCACCAACAACATGGCGATCGCGCAGGAAGAGATTTTCGGTCCCGTTGGCTGCATCATGGGGTTTGATACCGACGACGAGGCGGTGAAGATCGCCAATGACTCGCGTTACGGCCTAGCGGGTGCGATCGAAACGACCGATGCGGCGGCGGGATATGCCATGGCCCTCAAAATCCGCACCGGCAGCGTGGCACTGAACGGCGGCACGGGGACGATGAGCTTTGCGCCGATTGGCGGTTACAAGCGCTCCGGTATTGGCCGCGAATATGGACCGAACTGGCTACGCGAATATCAGCACGAAAAGTCGATTTTCTATCCCATAGGCCGCTGACGGAGAACGCGACGGACATGGCCAGATGTGATCCCGCGATTATCATTGACGGCGATATGGACCGCGCCGTTCATGACTGGCTGAACTCCAATCTGGGCCGCGTGGCGAGCTTTCGCCGCCATGCACGCTGGCGCATCGGCTGGGACGCGGAGGTGGAAGCAGAAGGCACGATCTTCGCGCTATATATTCGTGGAC
>RFSU01000045.1 GCA_009923795.1 Sphingomonadaceae bacterium | reverse complement strand
CTTCGCTCGTCGTGATCAACTTGCGACGGGACTTACACCCGTAGGAGTGCGCCCATGCTGGGCGCACTAAAAAAAAGCACCTAGAGTTTCCTCTAAGTGCTTGATTTAATTGGGTATTTTTGGTGGGCGATGCAAGTTTCGAACTTGCGACCCCTGCAGTGTGAAGACTCCTTTAGACCACTACTTTTCGCAATGAATTCATTGAGTTAGCTGCATTCTGGTAACTCAAAGTAGTATAGAAGTAGTATGGTTGTGAAATTAAATTACTGCTGATTTCTTTCGAAAAAATATCAACGCACTTGAAATCAGCAAGCCCATCTCACGCCGCCGAGATTCCACCAGTGACGCTAATCGTCTGTCCAGTGATCTTGCAAGCTGCCGGGCTGGCAAGAAAGGCGATCAGATCCGCAACTTCATCAGCTGTCACCACGCCCAGCGAGGCCATAGCCTCAGCTTTGCCGAACAGGCGACGCGCGAACTCGTTGTCTTGCAGCCTCGTATAAAGTGCAGTTCCCTTGACGATGCTAGGCGTGACGCAGTTCACTCGAATCCCGTCACGCTTGGCTTCGATAGCCATACCCCTGCAGAACATGGCGATAGCCGCCATTGCAGCGCCGATCACGCTCTCGCCGGGTGTAGCGATCTTTGCAGCGTCCGAAGCCACGCACACGATGGAACCTGCGCCTTGTTGCCGCATCACGTCATAGGCAGCCCGTGCAGGCAAAATCACGCACGCTGCTACAGCACTCAGAGCTGGCATGAGGTCCGAAGTCGATATGTCTGCCAGTAACTGCGGCATTACATCTGCAGCTGCGCAACTGACTAGGGCGTCGATCCCATCCATTGCCTTCACGGCTTCTCCCATGGCGCGCTCGATGTCCCGCGAATCCGAAGCGTCGCAAGATACGTAGTGCGTCGTCAACGCCGGGTAATGCGCGGCGAGAGCGGCCCGTGCCGCCTCTCCCCTTTCAAGAGATCGGCCACAAAGGACGATCGCTTGCGATCCAGTTGCAGCCAAGCGATGCGCGGTGGCAAGGCCTATGCCCGATGTGCCACCGACGATGACCACGCGGCGCGCGGAACGATGATGCACCGCCTGAGGCGATATTGACTCTGCCAGCACGCTGCGCTCTTGTTGGCGTCAGAAAGGCAGTTGCGGGGCGGGAACAGTCCAGCGACCGCCTTTGACCTGCGACAAGGAAGAGAACTCTGCGCCGAAATGCTTGGCGCCACTCAACTTCACATCAGGTCCACCGAACGGGTCACGATAGATGCCAATCGCAGGGAAAGCCGCCATCAGAGAAGGGACCGTCAGGTCGCGCCCAGCATTCTGTAGCGCGCGAACCGTGACGTCTGCCATGGTGTAGCCGATCACAGCTTGCGGTGAGGGATCAATGTTGTATTTTGCACGGTACCGATCCGCCCACTCCGCCACTTTTGGTTGCGTTGCGCGAATGGCCTTGAAGTCGATGATGTAGAAAGGTGCCGCCGTGTAGAACCCCTCCATTGCTGGATTCTCGGCAACGGGCGGCACCAGCGCTCCCAATGCAGAGACAACTGGCACATCCCACCCGGCAGCACGCACGGCGGTGTAGATTTGCGTTGCGTCGCGGGCAACGGTCCCCAAGAACAGGGCCTGGCAACCAGAGTTGCGCAACTGAAGCACGGCGGCAGTGAACTCCGTCTCGGTCGGACGGTGTTTACCTGATGCAGTGATGGTCAACCCCAGTCGTTCGGCCGCGCTCTTGATGCCCGCCTCGACTTCTGCGCCATAGTCATTGGCCATGACCTGGTAGCAGATTTTCTTAGCGCCTCGGTCTGAGAAATACTTTACAGCACCGCGCATCGTATCCCGGTCATTCAGCAGGAACGGTAGACGCAGCGGATGGGGCGGCTCGGACATCGCCAGACCTGCAGACAGTGGAAAAAGATACGGAAACCCGGCGTCAAGCACACTCTTCATGATCGCGTTGTTTGGTGGTGTGCCCAGCGTGGATATAAAGGCAAACACCTTGTCAGAAGTCATCAGTTTGTCAGCGGCCTTGATCGCGATGGGGATCTGATACTGCATATCCTCAACAATGAATTCAATCCGGCGTCCATTGACACCGCCAGCTACGTTGGCCTCGTCAAAGCGCATCCGGATGCCATTGGTGGCAGAAACCCCCCAGCTGGCCAGAGCACCGGAGAGGTCAGTGACAGTTCCGATCTTTATCGAATTTGAAGTGACTCCCCGCGTCTGAGCTTGAGCCGGCTCAGGCAGTGTTGTAAGCGCGAAGATCGCACCAAGTAAAAGGGCAATAGATTTCATCTTGCTATCTCCAGTTAGTTTTTAAAGGATCAGGACGAGACACCGACGGCAAACACATTTTCAATCAGCGTCCTGCACTTCTGATTGACAATGTTGAAAACAAGTGGATTCATTATCAAAGCGTTATTCCTCGGCAGGTTTTGCTGGACGGGGCGACGCGCCTGAGGCATACATTTCGTCAATCAGCATGCCGTACTTTTGGCTGACGATGTTGCGCTTGAGCTTCATCGTCGGCGTCAACTCTTCGTCCTCGGCGGTCAGCAAAACGTCGATCAGACGGAAGCGCTTGACCTGCTCTACCGATGAGAATTTTTGATTGACATGCCCGACCTCGGCCTCAACGAGCGCAAGGATTTCCGGCCGCGCACACAGGGAGCGGTAGTCCGTGAACGGAATTCCGTGCACCTGTGCGTAATGTTCAGCGTTTTCCTTGTCTAGCATCACCAGAGCAGTAAGGAACGACCGGCGGTCGCCAATAACAACGCTGTCCGAGATGTAGGCAGAATACTTAAGCTCGTTTTCAATCAGGCTTGGCGTGATGTTCTTGCCGCCCGCCGTAATGATGATGTCCTTGATGCGGTCCGTGATGCGCAGACTTCCGTCTGGGTCCAACTTTCCGACGTCTCCCGTGTGAACCCAGCCGCCCACGACTGTCTCTGCCGTTCGCTCAGGCTGATTGAGGTAGCCAGAAAACTGACCATCCGACCGCACTAGGATTTCTCCGTTCTGCGCAATATGCAAGTCGACCCCTGATAAAGCAAGTCCGACAGTGCCAGGCTTGAATTCCCCGGGTCGTGTGATCGTGGCGATCCCAGTTTCTGTTTGTCCGTATAGTTCGGCAATCGGCAGCCCCAGACTCAGATACCAGCGCAGAAGACTGTCCGAGATCGGCGCAGCGCCCGACACAAGGAATCGAGCCTTGTCCAGACCGAGCATCTGCTTAATGTTATGAAATACAAAGCGATCCGCCAAACTAAATAGCACCTCGTCCAACCTTGACGGCTTTCGCCCATCGACAAGGGCATCGGCACGGCGTTTACCCACGGCAAGCGCGGCGGCGTAAACACGTTTGCCCGCCCAACTGGCTTCGGACATCAGCGTCACCACTCTGGAATAGGACTTCTCCCAGATGCGAGGCACACCAAAAACAACCGTGGGGGACAACTCCATCAAGTTCATTGGAACTGAAGCCGGGCTTTCGGCGAGGTTGATCGTCGCACCGGTGGCAAGCGGCAGACTGAGGGAGAACAAACGCTCAGCCAAGTGGCACAACGGCAAATAGGTAAGCAATTCGTCCTTGCCCTCGAGGCGGAAAGGGGTGGGAGTCGCCGTCATCTGGAACATCAAGGCTCGATGGGGAATCACTGCCCCCTTAGGCTTGCCCGTTGTGCCCGAGGTATAGACGATGACGGCCGGATCTTCTGGAAGAATGGACTGCACCATGGACTCGATCACTCCTTGCTGCTCGGCCCAGGCCTTACGTCCGTCCTCATATAGCGCCTCAACAGATTGAATCTTCGGGTCTTTATAGCCTCGCAGCCCCTTACCATCTATGTAGTACACACGAAGGATCTCTGTCAACTCATGGCGCACCTCAAGGTATTTGTCGAGTTGCTCCTCGTTTTCGACGAACAGCACTCTTGCCCGGCTGTCCTGCAGGCAGAAACTCACCTGGGGCGGCTGTGACGTGGGATAGATGCCGCATACCACACCACCTGTGAGCATCGTGCCCATATCGGCCCATACCCATTCCTTGCAGTCCTCGGAGAGGATGGCAACAACGTCTCCAGGAACAAGACCGACGCTGCGCAGACCGTGGGCGATCCACATGGCACGCTCGTGGAAGGTGTTCCATGAATAGCTCTGCCAAAGGCCAAGCTCTTTTTCGCGAAGCGCAGTCCGTTCGCCCCGCTCGGCTACCTTCTTCAGGAAGAGTTTGGGCGTGGTGTCGCAGCCCGCGATCTGGTGGATCGTCAGTTCGCGATGGGGAGGACGTTCGGTGCTCATCTGGATATCATCGCCATGTCTTGCGTTTTTTCCAGCGCCGGGTACCCCTCACACCGGCTGACTTCTGGCCCAAGTAGAACTCTCGGATATCTTCACTTTGAGCCAGCTCGGCAGATGCACCATCCATGACGACGCCGCCAACCTCCATCACATAGGCGCGCTGGGACGTCTGAAGTGCAACGACTGCGTTTTGCTCGACTAGCAAAACCGTGATGCCCTGCTCTTGATTGAGCCGGCGAATGACCTGGAAGATTGACTTCACCAAAACCGGTGACAAACCCAGGCTTGGTTCGTCCAGTAACATTAGGCGCGGGCGTGACATGCAAGCCCGACCGATCGCAAGCATCTGCTGCTGACCGCCCGAAAGGTAGCAAGCCATCTGGCTCGTGCGCTCCTTTAGCGCAGGAAAATACTCATAGACCATCTGAAGGTCGCCTGCAATGCCTTTGGCGTCACGCCGACGATAGGCACCAAGCATCAGGTTCTCGTACACCGTAAGAAACGGAAACACCTCCCGGCCTTCGGGCACGTGGGCGACACCCTGGGCTGCCACCCAATCCGGATCACGATTCTGCACGGGTCGACCCGCCAGAAGAATTTCGCCCTTGCTGCTGTTCAGTGCACCCGAAATCGTCTTAAGCAGCGTCGTCTTACCCGCACCGTTGGCTCCAAGAACTGCCACGATCTCGCCTTGATTGACCTTGAGGCTTACGCCCCGGATCGCCATGATTGGACCGTAGTAGGTTTCTAGGTTGTTGATCTCCAGAACGACATCGCTCATGACGCGCCTCCGAGGTAGGCCGACTGCACTTGCGGGTTCTCGCGCACCTCTTGCGCAGTTCCAAGCGCTAATGTCTTGCCGTTGTGCAGAGCCAGCACCCGGTCAGCCATACGGTTCACCAGTCCCATGTCGTGCTCGACCATAATCAGCGTGACCCCCAGATCTGCCCGTATATCTTCCAGCCAGAATCCGAGGTCATCAGTCTCTTCAGGGTTCAGCCCCGAGGCTGGCTCGTCCAACAACAACAGCGTGGGTTCTGCGCAAAGGGCACGGGCAATTTCGACATTCTTGCGCGCGCCATAGGGCAGATCACGTACGGTCTCGTACCGCAGGTGCTCTAGTTCCAGCAGATCAATGATCCGTTCGACAGCCAGACGCTGCTGGCGCTCGCTTTCCCGGATGGCGTGCGGAAAAATCATTTCGAGCAACAGGTTGCGTTGCGTCAGGCGGTGCCGCCCGACCAGCATGTTCTGCAGCACTGTAGCGTTCTCAAACAATTCAATATTCTGAAAAGTACGTGCGATCCCGAGTGAGGCAATCTGGTGCGTTTCACAGCGCATCAGATCTGCCTCGCCGTATGTCATGCGACCGCCACTGGGTTGGTAGAGGCGGCTCAATAAATTGAATATGGTGGACTTGCCGGCGCCATTGGGTCCAATGATGGCGAATATCTCGCCAGGCTCCACCGAAAACGAAACGCCGTCAAGTGCAGTGACGCCGCCAAAACGGATTGAGAGGTCTTCGATCACCAGGCGATTCATCTCATGCGCTCCGTCTTAAGGTAGCGCTTCTGGCGCACAAACGAGTCAGAGCGGTAGTACGGAAATGTCTCAATCAGTCGTCGGATTTTGACCCAGCGGCCAGCAAGGCCAGAAGGCTCGAAGAGTATGAACAGAACGATCACCAACCCAAACACCAGAGGTTCGATGCCCGGCGCATCAGCAACAGAAGCCGGCATGAAGTTACGTGCTTCTCGAATCACCAGAGGTAGAACCATCACGAATGCAGCCCCGAGAATTGGTCCTAGCAGGGTTCCCATGCCACCTACAACGATCATGAGCAACAGACGCAACGACTCCTTGAGTTCGAAAGCCTCGGGGGAGATAAATTGCAGGTGTTGCGCCATCAGCGCACCTGCAAGTCCGGTTGATTCCGGCGCTCAATGCAAACGCTGTGATCTTTGTCGATGTGGCGTTCACGCCAAGGCAACGCGCTGACAACTCGGAGTCACGCACCGAGATGAATGCCCGTCCGCTCGCAGATCTGAGAATATTTGCACAGGCCAAAAGCACGACGCCGAAGAATACAAGATCTATTGCATACCGGGCAGTGGAGCCAGACATGTCGAATCCAAATAACTTCAATGCAGGTACGCGCATGCCTTCCAGGCCGCCGGTGACCGTCTCCCATTGACCAAGCAGCGTCTCGACAAGCACTGCGAATGCCAGCGTCGCGATCGCTAGATATAAGCCGTGCATCTTAGATGCCGACCGCCCCAACGCAGCACCAACGGCGGTCGACAGCAGGACGGTCACGGGCAATGCAAACATAAAGGACATTCCTTTGGCCATCAGCACTGAGCAGGTGTAGGCACCAATAGCGAGGAAAGCGCCATGACCGAAGCTGACCTGCCCGGTGAAACCGGTGAGCATCATGAGTCCGATCCCGGCGATCGCGTACACCAGCAGCATGCCAAGCTGGTTCAGCAGGTAAGAACTCAGCACAAAGGGGGCAAGCACAAGGAGTGCAGCCATCAGCAACACTCGCCACTTCTCAGACAGGAATGGCAGATGGTCAATGTCCTGGTCGTAGCTCGTCTTGAAGAGTGTTTGCATGGCTTCAAACCTTCTTGGCAAACGTCTGCGCAATCAGCCCTTCGGGCCGCACGAACAGAACAACAAGCATCAATGCGTATGCTGACACTCCCTTCAGGGTCGGGAAAAAGAGATCGGAGAACGGCTCCATGACTCCGATAAGAATGCATCCAAGCAAGGCCCCTGGAATCGACCCGAAGCCGCCAACGATGGCACCCGCAAGCGCCTTCAGTCCGAGTCCGCCCACGTGTGTGTCCACCTGGGTAAAGGGCGCGTTGAAGATTCCCGCTACTGCTGCAACCGCTGCACCGAGGGCCCACACCACAGACACCAGGGTTTTGACTGGAATGCTCATGTAATACGCAGCCAATTGGTTCTGGCTGGCTGCCTGCATCGCGATGCCAACTTTGGTGCGGGAGAAAAACGCGTACAGCAGTACACATAGAACCACGGTCGCGACGATGATCGCTATGCGGTTGGTACGCATGGTTAGGCCGCCAACATTCAGGCTTCCCGTGAAAAAGTCTGGAAACGGAATGGCCTCCCAACCCCAGACCATGCCGGCGAAGGAACGAAAGATGAATCCAAAAGCGACGGTCAGAATGAAAACGCTCGCCTGACTCTCGCCAATGATCCTTCGCATCACCAGTGAATCAAGCAGGAAGCCGGTCACTGCCATCGCAAGGACGGCGCAGATGATGCCGGGCCAGAAACCAAAAAAGGCGATCAGCGGCAGCGAAACGAAGCCACCTAGCATCATGAACTCGCCATGCGAAAAATTGACAATCTCTGTCGCCTTGTAGATGAGCACGAAGCCGAGCGCCACGAGCCCATAGGCACAGCCTTGACTGATGCCGATCAGCAGCAGGTTGAGGATGTCCTGGCTAGTCAAGATGACCCCCCTCAATCAGGTTTTCAAAAAGGCTTGCGTTCATAGCCGGAACACTCCGTATCCGGGTTCACCAAGGGGTGCGTTCATTGAGGCTGTTATCGCCATTCCAAGTGCGTTTCGCGTGTCAACGGGATCCAGCAGTCCGTCGTCCCATATTCGGGACGTCGCAAAGTAGGCTGAAAGCTGGTGTTCGTAGGCGCCTCTTGTCTCGTCGCGGATCCTGGCGAGGATTTCCTTGTCGAGCGGCTCGCCGTTGCGGCGCATCTGGCGCATCTTGACTTCCAGAAGCGTATTGACTGCCTGGTCGCCGCCCATGGTTGCGATCTGGTAAGTTGGCCAGCCAAACAACATGCGCGCGTCAAAGGCCCGTCCGCACATACCGTAGTTGCCTGCGCCAAACGAAGCATTGCACATCACGGTGAACTTTGGAACCCTAGAGCAGCTTTGCGCCATGATCATCTTGGCGCCGTCCTTGGTGATTCCCTTGCGCTCATAATCTCTCCCCACCATGTAACCGGTGATGTTCTGCAGGAACACAAGTGGCGTCTCGTTCTGGTTGCACAGTTCGATGAAGTGGGCCGCTTTTAGAGACGAGTCGCTGAACAGCACGCCGTTGTTCGCAACGATTCCAACCTTCCAGCCCCACAAGTTGGCGTAGCCGCAAACCAGGGCCGTACCGTAGTCAGGCTGGTACTCATGGAAGCGGCTTCCGTCGACCATGCGCGCAATCACCTCCCGCATGTCGAAGATGGCCTTGGAGTTGTGCGGAATCACGCCGTAGAGTTCTTGGGGGTCGTAGTAAGGGGCTTCAATCGAATCACGCTGGCAATTCCAACGTGGCTGGCGCCGCCACTGCGCCACGATCTCGCGACCGATTGCGATCGCCTCCTCTTCGGTGTCAGCTGCATAGTCACAAGTACCGGATACGGAGGTGTGCATATCGGCACCACCAAGTTCCTCAAAACCAACCTCTTCGCCCGTTGCGGCCTTCACAAGTGGCGGACCACCCAGAAATACGGCGCCTATCCCCCTGACGATCACGGAGTAGTCGGACAGGGCAGGAACATAAGCGCCCCCTGCGGTACAGTGACCAAAAACCAGGGCGAGTTGATGGACACCCATCTTGGAAAGCTGGCATTGATTGCGAAAGATACGCCCTGCCATATGGCGATCTGCAAAAAGATCTGACTGCTGTTGCAAAAACCCTCCGGCACTGTCGCACAGGTGGACGACAGGCAAGCGGTTCTCAATCGCAATATCCAGCAGACGAACGATTTTCTTGATCGTGAGTGGGTACCAGGCACCCCCTTTGACCGAGCTGTCATCCGCATGGATGGCAACTTCCCGGCCCGCGACGATACCGATGCCGGTTATCGCACTGGCTCCGGGACTCTCGCCGTCATAGTCCATGTTGGCAGCGAGCGTGGAAAGTTCAAGGAATGGTGTTCCGGGGTCAAGCAGCATCTCCACCCGTTCGCGCGGCAGCATCTTTCCCTGCTGCTGGAGGCGATCAAGATCGCGCTGCGGCCTCTCGCTGCGGGCTGCGAATTGGCGGGCTTTGAGTTCAGCGACGACCTTGCGGTAGTGCACGTCATTAAGCCTAAAATCAGGATCTGATGTCGAGAGCTTTGAGGCAATTCTGCGCATGTTCACGTCTCCACCGCCGGCTCGAGCATAACCAGTATGGCGCCCTTGTCGAAAGTCTGGTTCAACTCCACCGCGATCCGGGCAATACGACCTGCGCGCGGAGCAGACAAATTCATTAGAAGCTTCATGCTTTCTATGGTGACAACGACATCGCCTGCAACGACCTCCTCGCCCTGTGCCTTGACAATCGCCACCAGCGTGCCCGGCATTTCTGCAACGATTTCATCGCCGGCCGCCCGCACCATGCCGCGTGCGTCACGTGGATCGTGTATCGCCACCCGGTGACTCCGACCGTCGCAGCGGACGTGCACGACTGCGCCTTCGCTGGCTGCGTGGAAACGGACCTGACGTCCGTCAACCTCTATCAGATTAAGTTGAAAGCCCCGAGTGATTGGGCGGACGATGTGTAGCGCCCCATCGACGCGAAGAACCAGTTCGGGCCGCCTTGCCACAATCTCCAGTTGATGCTCCTGCCCATCCATGTGCATGACTGTTGGCATGTCAGTTTCTCCACCCACCGGCAAGCGCGTAGGGCTCGGGTACATCGTCGATAAGCCGCTGCAAGCCAGGGTTAGACATGGCGGCTGCAATCAAGATGTCAATTAGCTCCTGCGCGCCGAGCGCATGAGGCGCGAGTGATGGCGCATGCTCCACCAGAAAGCCAGTATGCAAGTCACCGGCGAGAAAGCCGGGGTGTTCAATGATCCGGCCGAGGTAGTCCAGGTTGGTAACAACGCCCAGAATAGTTGTACATCTTATGGCCTGCGTCATTCGCTCGACTGCCTCGGCACGCGACGCGCCATGTGTAACAAGCTTTGCAAGCATCGGGTCGAAATTCGTACCAATGACCTGTCCTTCTGAGAGCCCGCTGTCAAAGATTGACCATGGCTGGCGTGGGTGAACAATGCCAAGGACACGGCCTGTCTCAGGCATGAAATCGCGATCGGGATTCTCTGCGCAAATCCGGCACTCGATGGCGCTCCCCTTAAATTGAATTGAGCCCTGATCGGGGAGGCCATCGCCTGAGGCGATAGCAAGTTGAATTGCCACAATGTCAAGGCCGCAAACCATTTCTGTGACCCGGTGCTCCACCTGTAGTCGGGTGTTCATTTCCAGAAAATAATAAGCGCCATCGGGCGCGACGATGAACTCGACGGTTCCCACGTTTTCATAGCACGCAGCACTGGCAAGCCGCAAAGCTGAATCGATCATCGCCGCACGAAGGTTATCCGGTAGATTGACTGAAGGCGCCTCCTCAATGATCTTCTGGAACCGGCGCTGAATGGAACACTCTCGATCTCCCAGATGTATGACGTTTCCTTTTCCATCGCCAACAATCTGCACTTCGATATGGCGCGGCCGCTCGACATAGCGCTCGGCATAGATCCGGTTGTCGCCAAAGTAGCGCCCAGCCTCGCCCGCTGCCAGCGCAGCACGTTCAATCAAATCATCCAGCGATCTGACAATGCTCATGCCCTTGCCGCCGCCGCCAGCTGCGGCCTTGATCAGCAAGGGAAATCCAATCCGCGATGCATCGGTGGCGAATCGTGAAAGGTCACCATCCGCCATCACAGAAGGCGAGACCGGAACGTCATGGCGCACTGCGAAATCCCGCGCAGTGATCTTGTCGCCCATGAGGCGGATCGTCTCGGCGCCCGGGCCGACAAAGATCAAACCCGCTTCGCGGACTGCCAAGGCAAATGAAGCGTTCTCCGACAGGAATCCATAGCCTGGATGAATGGCATCGCACCCTTTTTGAATCGCAGCACGGACCAGTTGGGACGAGTCCAAATAAGCGCCGACTGGCGTCTCGCCTTCGATTTCCATGACCTCGTCTGCCAATATGGCGTGAGGCGCTTTGTGGTCAAGCCGATGCTGGACTGCCACGGTCGCGATCCCCAACTTGCGTGCCGTCTCGATGATGCGGCAGGCAATCTCGCCCCGATTGGCGATCAGCAAGCGGCGAATAGGCCGGATCATCGGCCGCCCCTGCGAACCGGCTTGGGCCCAAGCGCACGCTCCAGCCGCTCAGCAACATGCTCGATCCGCTCGATTGCGTCGTGAACAGAAACTTTTCGGGCCTGAACGCCTTCAAAAAGAATGCTCGTCATCGAATCTGCAATTGCATCGCAGTCCAGCTGTCCATGGCCAGCCAGAAAGGCAGACACGTGGTGCTCAATCCCACCAAACACAATGTCGCGCACGAGTCGTACCGGGATATCGGAGCGGATCAGGCCCGTGGCAATTCCTTCGTCGATCTCCAGGGTGAGCAGCTGCGTAGCCTCCCGATTAAGCGAATGTAGCTTGCTACCGACATAGTCAGGTCGACTGCGGACCTCGGCATAGAAAAGCCGGCACAGGTCCGACGCATCGCGAATCGTATTCAGGTGTTGCCAGATCAACAGATGTACCCGCGACCTAACGCCATACACACCTGCGACCTTTTCCCGGTTTCCGGCAATCATCCCGAGAAACCAGTCCTGAATCACGCTCAGTAGCAGGCTCCGCTTGCTGTCAAAGTACTTGTAGATGGCAGCCTCGGAGACTCCGACACAAGCGCCGATCTCAGCCATTGACGCGGCTTCATACCCCTTGTCTGAGAAGACGTGACGAGCCGCCGAAAGGATGCTGTCCATCCTCTCCTGGCGGGGTAGGTGCGCGGCGCGTGGAGCTCTCAGAGTGCTCAAGCTTTTCTCCATTCGGTTGGCCCGCAGGAAGCGGGTAAATAATATTATGAGTTAGCCTCACAAAATGAGTCAACACAGAGAAAACCCTAGTACACCAGAGTTGATTTTCTTGAATAATTCTTTAGTGGACAAGTAAGTATTTTTTTGGTTTTAGCTTGTGAATCAGATCAATATCAACGCTTCAATCGATTGTCTGCCGGCAAGAAAAATTTCACCAAGAATAAGTGAGTTAATTTTACTTATTTCTGCATAAAGCGACAGATTGAAGCGAAAGTGTGTAAGTCACCAGCAACGGCCTTGCCTTCTTCAGGAGTGTGTTCAATGGATCAAGTTTCAATTACGCAGCGCAATCCCTACGGTTTCGACGCCGACCAGCAGCGCGTCTTTGATGCTGCGGATGAGTTCGCACGACGGGAGTTGTACCCGCTGTCGACTCGAATGGATGCCGAGGAGTGGTGGCCTCCCGAAGCATTTGCCAAAATTGCAGCAGCTGGGTTCTTCGGAATTACCGTGGCGGAAGAAGACGGAGGGCTTGGTCTGGACATGGTGTCAGCCGGTGCAGTCGTTCAGGCCTTTGGTCGATGGAATCACGCGCTGGCCCTGAGCTACGTCGTGCACGACAACATCGTGCTGGACAACCTCTATCGCAACTGCAACGCCGAGCAGATTC
>RFSU01000044.1 GCA_009923795.1 Sphingomonadaceae bacterium | reverse complement strand
TTTGACACCGCCGGGCATGGCGCAAGATGGATCGTCTATTCCCTGCCAAAGTTTTCGTACGCTGAGCGCATTCGTTGACCATATGCTGGCACGCGTATAGCGACGGCGTATGACGTCGCTAGATATCATCGTATTGCTGCTCATGGGAGGCGCGGGCCTGTTGGGGCTGTCGCGTGGTTTTGTAACAGAGGCCTTGTCCCTTTTGGCATGGGTCGGCGCAATTGCGGCCGTCAAACTGCTGCACGCCCCTGTTTCCAAATCCCTTGAAGCCGCCATTGGGACGCCTTCGGGGGCCGCGACCTTGTCCGCTGCATTGATATTTGGTCTGGCCATGTTCGGGGGACGCAGGCTTGCCAACTCGATTGGGAGCCAGACCCGAAATTCTTTTGTCGGCGCCTTTGATCGCGTCCTTGGCTTTGGCTTTGGGGCAGTAAAAGGGCTGTTGCTTGCGACCGTCGCCTTCCTCTTCTTTTCTCTATTTTACGATATTGTTTATGGCGCCGCCGCCGCGCGGCCGCAGTGGATGCAGGAGTCACGCACATTTCCACTTTTAACTGCAAGTTCAAGGGCCGTCCTTGGCTTGGTTAAGGAACGCAGGGCCGAAGACACCGGGGGCATAGAAGCGGCCCCCGAAAAAGACGCCTAAGCCATGTCTGCGACCCTTTACACACAAGATATTCTAAGGCTCGCAACGCAGATCCCGCATAACCGTCGGTTGCAGAATCCCAAGAGAACGGCAGAGCGCCGATCCCCTTTGTGCGGGAGCAGGATCATTGTGGATATCGACCTTGATACAGCGGGGCAGATCGTGGCTTTTGGCCAGGATGTGCGGGCCTGCGCGCTTGGACAGGCGTCTGCGGCACTTTTGGGCCGGGATGTTCTGGGAAAAACTGGGATTGATCTGACGTTGGTGAGCAGGGGGCTTGCAGCATGGCTCGCCTGCGAGAGTGATGTCTTGCCAGATTGGCCAGGCGTCGACATTTTTACAGCAGCGCGGGATTATCCGGCGCGCCATGCTGCGATTTGCCTGCCGTTTGAGGCGGCAGCCGCAGCCGCCAATGGGGAGGGCATCAGATGATCCAGACTGTTGCCGCGCTGGCCGCGGCGGTGGCGATAGCGGCGGGCGCCTTTGGCGCCCATGCGGCACAGGGAATAGTCGCAGATTGGCTGAAGACCGGCAGTTTTTATCTTCTTGTCCACGCCATCGCCATATTGGCTTTGGGGCGGATGCCCACGCATATTGGCTGGCTTTTATTGGGAGGAGCGGGGCTATTTGCGGCCACGCTTTATTCCATGGCCTTGGGGGCTCCGCGATGGTTTGGGGCAATCACACCAATTGGTGGCGCTGCCATGATCATCGGATGGCTATTGGTGGCGCTCCAATTTGCGCGCCGTTAAGCTTGGTCGGCATCCAAGAACGCGGCCACATCGGATAGGCTGACAGCCCGGTCAACATAGGCTTGGCCAATCCCTCTGGCGAGGATGAAGGCCAAAGTTCCGCCCGACATTTTCTTATCATGGAGCATGTGTCGAGTCAGTTCTGTTCCCGTTTCGCGAACTTGAGCATCTTTTAGGGAGATCGGCAGGCCACAAGCGCGCAAATGCGCGCCAATCTTCTCAGCATCTGCATGTGAGCACAGCCCTTGTGATGCTGAAAAGCGATAGGCGAGCGCCATCCCCGCCGCCACGGCCTCGCCATGCAGAAGGCGATCTGAAAAGCCCGTAGAGGCTTCAAGCGCATGGCCAAATGTATGACCAAGGTTGAGCAGGGCACGCTGATCCTGCGTTTCGCGCTCATCAGCTTCGACAATGGCGGCCTTCGCGCGGACGCTGTGTGAAATCGCCGTGATCAGGGCATCTTCGTCTCGATTGAGCAGCGCGGCGGCATTTTGGCCGCACCATTCAAAAAACTGGGCGTCGTTTATTAGCCCATATTTCACAACTTCCGCATATCCGGCGCGCATTTCCCGATCTGGCAGGCTGTTCAGAACTTTGGGGTCAATGACGACGAGCGACGGTTGGTGGAAGCTGCCGACAAGGTTTTTTCCCGCTCGAACGTTGATCGCGGTCTTCCCCCCTACGGACGAATCCACCTGAGCCAGAAGCGTGGTCGGGATTTGAATGAAATTGCAGCCGCGCTTCAAAATGGATGCCGCAAAACCAACAAGGTCACCAATGACTCCGCCGCCAAGCGCGATTAAATGGTCGCTGCGCTCGACCCCCAAGTTCAGCAGCTCATCCATCAGGCGTTCAAGCTGTTGCCAGCTTTTTGTGGCCTCTCCGCTGGGCAGTATGATGGCGTGGCTGTCCACGCCAAGGGCGCGCTGCAATTGGGGAAGCTGATGTTCGGCGACGTGGGTATCGGTGATAATGATCGGGCGTCGTCCGGCCAGCTTCGAGCCAAGGACTTTGGCGGCCTGATCAATTAAGCCCGATCCGATGAGAATATCGTAAGCGCGGTTACCCAGCCCGACATGAACTCGTGTCGTCATCTGATTTCCTTCAGGATCTTGTTTAGCATGGCTTCATGCGGGCCAGCGTTGCTCTTCACGTGAATATGCGCCTGCGCGTAAATTGGGTTTCGTTCTGCTGCCAACTTTGTCAAAATTTCGCGCGGATTGCCTTGGGTCAGCAACGGCCGATCATTTTTGCGGCTGGTGCGATCGACCAACGTGTCGATATCGGCGTCCAGCCAGATGACAGTCGCGCGGTCGAGCATAAGGGCGCGTGTTTCGGGGTTCACAAAGGCTCCACCGCCGGTTGCAATGACTTTGCGTTGATCGTCGAAAAGGCGCCCGATGACACGACGTTCGCCATCCCGGAAATGGGCTTCGCCAAATCGTTCAAAGATTTCGGGGATGGAAAGGCCAGCTGCAGCGACGATTTCCTCATCGGCATCGACAAAGGGCAGATCCAATTTTTGGGCAAGGCGCTTGCCAATACTCGTCTTCCCGACGCCCATCATGCCGACGAGCGCGATTGGCTTATCTTTTGAGCCGCCAGTTTTTGGACGCTTCGAATTCATTGGAAGGGGGCTATACACACAGGCGGCCAATGGGGCAAAAGGCCGGTTCATTATTTGGTTAAAGGTAGTGTGAGAGAATGGCTTGGCTGATCAATCCGCGCAATGGTCTGTCGCAAATGCGTCTGGACGTATCTTGCCAATGAAATCTCGTCGCGCTCTTTTCCTTGGAGTGTCTGTGGCGGCGGTCGCTGTTTTGGCGTTGCCCGCTATTGGTCAGGATAGGCCCGAATCCATTCTTCCTCCGGGTTTTGGGGACGCGCCTGCGCCGCGCAGAGCAGAGCCGGAGGCGCAAAGGAAGCGTCCTGTCGAGGCCAGTCGATCAACAGCTGCACAAGATAGTCCCGCCAAAGCACCGGATGCGTCTGCAAATATCGATCCGACAGGAGGGGCCGCGACCACCGAAGTCGATGCCGATGCGGAGGGCGCAGAGAGCGCCGCTATGGCGCTTGTGAATATGCCCCAAGCAGCACGCCGAGCGGTCGATCGGGTTGGCCTGTTGGGTCAGACGGACGGGAATATGGGCGCGGGGGCCTTTGCCGGCACAAATGGCCGTTACTTGGCGCGAGTCATGCGCGGTATGGAAGCGCCCATTGCGTCGCGATGGGCGTCTATCCTGTTGCGTAGAGCGGTTTTGAGCCGGGCTGATACGCCCGCCAATATCAGCGCTGCGGATTGGGCGGCGGAGCGGGTTTGGCTGCTCGTGCGCATGGGGGAAGCGACGCAGGCCCGCGCATTGGCGCAGGCTGTTGACGTGGATCGGTATAGCCCGTCTCTCTATGTTTTTGGCATGCAGGCGGCCTTGGCCTCGGCTGACCCGGCGGCGCTTTGCCCCATGGCGGAGTCTGCTGATCGATCAGGTCGGGACACGGCTTGGTTGCTTGCGCGCGCCATTTGCTCGGCCTTTTCGGGGGAAACCTCGCTCGCCACGGCCTATCTCGATCGTGCGCGCAGTCGACGGGGGGATAATGACGCTGATGTTTTGCTTGCCGAAAAAGTGGTGGGGGCAGCACAGAACACCCGGCGGTCTGTGACAATTAATTGGGACAATATTAGCCGCATGGACGTGTGGCGTTATGGCATGGCCACATCCACGGGACTGCAAATTCCAGACCGTTTGATGAACAATGTCGACGCACGCGTGCGGTTGTGGCGGGCGCAGGCTCCTTTGCTGAGCTATACGGTGCGCCTGCCGGATGCAGAGCGAGCAGCCGCAAAGGGTATTTTATCAAGCGCCGCACTTATGGATTTTTATGGTGCAGCTTTTGAGGAACAGGATCCTGCCGAACGTGGCAACCCCCTGTTTGATATGTTGCGCGAGTCCTATGCTGGCCGGGATGATGATGCCCGGATGGAGGCCTTGGGGAAGTTTTGGGCAGAAGGGGCTGATGACGAAGGGCGGCGTTACGCTCGCAAGGTCGCTACCGCGCGGGCGGCATCGCGCATTCAGCCAAGTTCAGATTATTACGACCAGTATTTTGATCTCTTATCGTCGATGCTCTCCACTGGGTTGGACCGTCAGGCCGTGAAATGGGGTCCTGTTGTCCGGCAGTCTGGAGATGATGCGGCATGGGGACTGCTCGCGATCAGCAACCCCAGAGCAGTTGGCGTGTCAGCCGCAGAGATCACGGATTTTGGCGCTGCTTCGAGCGAGAATGGCGACTTACGGGCACGACTGCTCTTTGCTGGATTGGCAGGCTTGGGACGTATTTCGACAAATGATATGTCGGCTATGTCAGAGACATTCGCTGTTCCGCTGGGCAAAAAAAGCCGCTGGACTGATGCTCTGGATCGCGCGGTCCGCCTGCGTGCGCCGGGGACTGTGGCCATTTTATGCGCGGCGGGGCTTCAGGCCAATAATTGGTCCGACATCCCGCCAGAGCATCTCTATCGTATCGTCAGGGCTTTGCGTCTGGTCGGGCTAGAACCGGAAGCGCGCATGATTGCGACCGAAGCCGTGTCGCGCGCCTGATATGGATCCCGACGACGATTTTCGGTTCATTGCCAGCTTTCTAGAAATGATGTCCGCTGAGGCGGGTGCTGCGCGAAACAGTTTGCTGGCTTATCAGGCGGACCTTCGGGCTGCTTCAAAGATACTAGCTGGCAAGCTGCACCTCGCATTGCCAGAGGATTTGAACCGTCTTGCGGAGAGTTGGTCGGATCTCGCGGCCTCGTCCTTGTCCAGAAAATCGTCTGCATTGCGCCGCTTTTTCGGTTTTTTGGTGGATGAAGGGATCAGACTAGATGACCCTTCTCATGCGCTTCCGCGGCCCAGCCGCGCGCGCCCCTTGCCAAAGACGCTCTCTCATGAGGACATGAGCGTGTTATTTGCAGAGCTGGAACATCGCGTTCAGGCCAGTTCCCCTAAAGCGGCAGATATACGTCTCTATGCCCTGGTGGAGCTTCTTTACGGGTCAGGATTGCGGGCAACAGAGGCCGTCTCTCTGGATGTGCGGGCCATTGCCTTGGACCGCCCCTTTGTCATTTTGAAGGGGAAGGGCGGTAAGGAACGTCTTGTTCCTATTTCGGATCGTGCGCGCCGGGCGGTGGCGGATTGGCTGAAGGTGCGTCCGGCGGGCAGCAATTGGCTGTTCCCCTCCGGTCGGGCACATCTGAGCCGTGTCCGCCTGTTTCAAATGATCAAGGCTTTGGCCTGTGATGTCGGCCTTCCGCCCGAGCGAATAAGCCCCCATGTCCTGCGCCACGCCTTTGCGACCCATTTGCTGGAAGGTGGGGCTGATCTGCGCGCGTTGCAGATGCTGTTGGGCCATGCGGACATTGCCACGACCGAAATATACACGCATGTTGACCGCCAGAGGCTGGTCGAATTGGTCAATGCGCGCCATCCGCTCGTTGACGAGCGCCGCCGTCGTCCCTAACCGCATTTTTATGACTGCCTTTTTAGATTTCGAAAAGCCCGTTGCCGATCTTCAGGCCCGCATTGCCGAATTGCGCGAAAGTGCCGGCAGCGCGGATATTGAGCCAGAAATTGCCCGGCTTGAGGGCAAGGCAGATAAGCTGCTGCATGAAATTTATGCCAAGCTCACGCCTTGGCAGAAGACGCAGATCGCACGCCATCCGGATCGTCCTCATTTTAAGGACTTTATCGCGGGCATGGTCACCGATTTCATGCCGTTCGCTGGCGACCGTGCCTTTGGGGATGATCAGGCGATTATTGGAGGGTTCGGCCGCATTAATGGCCGCCGCGTCATGGTCATTGGTCATGAAAAGGGCGACGATACGGCGTCTCGGATCAAGCATAATTTCGGCATGGGAAAGCCAGAAGGCTATCGCAAAGCGATCCGCCTGATGCAGCTTGCTGACAAGTTTCAGGTGCCTGTCGTCACGCTGGTCGATACGTCGGGCGCGTTCCCTGGAGTTCAGGCAGAAGAGCGCGGGCAGGCTGAGGCCATAGCCCGCTCTACCGAGGCATGTTTGGAACTCGGCGTGCCCATGATCGCCGCGATTGTTGGAGAAGGCGGGTCGGGCGGCGCGGTTGCGCTTGCGGCGGCAAACCGGATTTTGATGTTTGAGCATGCCGTTTATTCGGTCATCTCGCCGGAAGGCTGTGCCTCCATTTTGTGGCGGACGTCCGAAAAAGCGGCCGATGCAGCTGAAGCGATGCGAATCACCGCACAACAGCTGGAACAGCTTGGCATTGTGGATGAGGTGGTGCGGGAACCTTTAGGGGGTGGCCATCGTTCTCCTGCCATGGCGATTTCCGCGCTTGCTCAAGCCATTGAAAACTCTCTGAATATGCTGGGCGGACAGTCATCGCATGATCTACGTCAGGGACGACGTCAGAAATTTCTTGCGATGGGCATTCTCTAGGGCAAGCTCTGGCTCGGCGGACTTTGTGCGTCGATGGAGTTTATAGCAGATGAGATTATGGCTTTTTGGCATTGCCGGGCTCACGCTGGTGGCAGCATCCGCTGGTCCTCTATTCTTCATAGACACCCAAGCAGAGGCGCAGGTCCCGCAATCCATATCAGCACGAGACAAGGCCGATGGCGCAAAGGCGCATCCGCAGCTTTTGGCGGAATTTGGCGGGCTTTATGAAGGGACGCAGGCGGCCTATTTGACGCGCATTGGCCAATCGGTCGCCGCGCAATCGGGTCTGGCGAACTCCCCGCAAGAATTTACCATTTCCTTGCTGAATTCGCCCGTGAACAATGCCTTCGCCATTCCCGGCGGCTATGTTTACATCACGCGTCAGCTGATGGCCCTCATGAATAATGAGGCGGAGCTGGCGTCGGTTCTGGGCCATGAAGTCGGGCATGTCGCCGCGCGTCATTCTGCAAAGCGCAACAGCCGGGCAACGCGCGCAGGGCTTGGGGCTGTTTTGGCGACCGTTCTTGGCGGCGTCCTCTTGGGCGATAGTGGCGCGCGATTGGGCCAGGAACTGGGCAGTGCCATCGCACAACGCTATGTCCTGAGCTATTCACGCACGCAGGAATATGAGGCGGATGATCTTGGTGTGATCTATCTGACACGAGCAGGTTATGACCCCATAGCCGCCTCAACCATGCTCGCCTCGCTGGCGGCACAAACGTCCCTCGATACGCGGCGTGCTGGCAGGAGCGACAAGCCGCTGCCCGAATGGGCGAGCACTCACCCTGATCCCGGCAGCCGGGTGGTCCGTGCTCGACAAAAGGTTGTAACTATGGCGCCAAATGCGCGCACGGTTAATCGTGACGCCTTCGTCGCCATGCTGAATGGGATGTTATATGACGATGATCCCGAACAGGGGCTCGTTGATGGAAATTTGTTCCGTCATCCAGAATTGCGCCTTAGCTTTTCAGCGCCTGCTGGCTTTGTCCTCAATAATGCGCCTGATGCCGTCACGATCACGGGGGCAGGCGGAAAGGCCCAGTTTTCCGGAGCGCGATATGATGGAGATATGGACGCCTATGTGCGTCGCGTGCTTCGGGATATAGGCGGTGAACAAAGCACATTGGGCAACAGCATGGTTCGCCGCACAAGCGTGAATGGACTTCCTGTCGCTTATGCGGTGGCGCGCGCATCGACCAATTCAGGATGGGTGGATGTCACCGTCTATGCCTATGAATTTGGCCCTAAGTCGGCTTATCATATGGTGTCTATGACCCCTGTTGGCTCACAGGTTTTTCGCGCGTTATTTGACAGTGTCCGCAGGCTTTCGGACGCCGAAGTTGCTGCCATTCGTCCCCGCCGGATTGAGATTGTCACCGTTCGGGCGAATGACACGATCCAGAGCTTGTCCTCTCGCATGGCCTATTCTGATTTTCAGCAAGAACGATTTCGAGTGCTGAACGGGCTGGCGGAAAATGAACCTCTGCGTGTTGGGCAGAAGGTGAAGATCGTCACACTGGCCCGCGCCATAATAGGGTGACGCTTGCCCGCTGCTCGGCAAGTGCCTATCGCGGATTGGTGACACATATTGAACAGATGACACGCCAACGCAGGCTGATTGTAGCGGCAGCCTTGGTGCGCCCAGACCAGAAAATCCTGATCCAAAAGCGGCCAGAGGGAAAGCCAATGGCCGGTCTATGGGAATTCCCCGGCGGCAAGATTGAGGCGGATGAAGGGCTTGCGGCGGGGTTGGTGCGGGAACTGCAAGAGGAATTGGGCATCAACGTGCAGGAGGCAAACCTTGAGCCCTTTGCGTTCACGAGCGTTGCTGGCGACAAGGAGGACCTTATCCTGTTGCTTTATTTGATCCGCCATTGGCAAGGGGAGCCGCAGGCGTTGATCGCGGACGAGCTCTGCTGGTGTTCTGCCGACCAGTTGGCCGAATTTGATATGCCACCGGCGGACGTGCCGCTGGTTACAAGGCTCCACCAAATCCTTTGACGGGGCCTGCGGGCTTTACCTCCCCGGTATCGGGCGCCCATCCGGTCAAGAAAATTGGCGCAAAAACCTCTGAGTGGCCTGTGTCGACCTCGGCCCGTGCCCTGCTGTAAAGTTCGCGCGACATTGGTTGGCGTGAATTGAGAGCGTTCCCGGCTCCTGCGCCAAGGATGTCGTTGCGCAGCGCCCGAAAGGATCCATAGTCGACGCTGATCATATCCTGATCCGCGACAGGCGTTGAAAAGCCCGCTCGAAACAAAAGGTCGCCTGCCGATCGCACATCAATTTGCGGGTGAAATCGCACGGCTGACGGCAATGTGCTGCTGGCCTCAATGGTTTGAATCATGCCCTTTAGGCCTGAAAGTGTGCCAGCCCCCAGCATCGCTCCCAGAAACAAGCCACCTGGCCGCAAAGCGCGCCGCATCAGGATGAGGGCACCGGGCAGATCGTCTATGCTGTCCAGCATCCCGCAGGCGACGACCAGATCCATGCTGGCATTGGCAATAGGCAGTCTGTCTTCATCGGCGACAAGGTGAACCTTTGGCGCAGGCGCAAGGTCGCATTGGAGAAGGGTTGCATCCGCCCCAAGGCTATCCGCCAATTGGCGCGCGCCATGGCCGATCAGCAAGGCGTTGGTGACGTTCAGTGTCATGAAGGACAAGCGATCAGCGAGGTCTTCGGCCATTCGGTCAAGTAGCCAGCGCGAGTCGGCGGGTGCGCGCATCGCCCGTGCACGGTTCAAGCGTCTGCGCTTATTGGAGAATATTGGATCGACCATTGGCCACTTGTGCCGATGGGATGCGCGCGCGACAAGTGGCAATGGGTTGGTTTGACCGATGGGCGTCTTTGCCGCTGGATTTTGCCTTGCCGCGCCACTGCGCCGGGTGTGGAGATATTCTCGAACGTCAGGGCTTTTTCTGTGCGTCCTGCTGGCAGCAACTGGACCATTTGCCCGATACAGGGTGCACCCTCTGTACCACGCCGATGGATCTGCCCGGCATGATTTGCGCACCCTGTCTCTCTGCCCCTCCAGAGCATGATGGGGTACTTGCGGCTGTTGCCTATGGCGATGTGTCGCGCGACCTTGCCCTGCGGTTGAAATATGGCCGAAAACTGGGTTTGGCGCGTGTCATGGCACAACTCATGGCATCCCGTGCCGCAGCCTTTCCAGAGGCGCTGTTGGTGCCAGTTCCCTTGCATCGCTGGCGACTTTGGTCACGGGGCTTCAACCAGGCGTTGGTTATTGCGCGCGCGATTGAAGCGCAGACCGGTCAGAGTGTCTCCCCAGATATGCTTCGACGCCAGAAAAGAACCGCGCCCTTGGGACATTTGACGCCTAACGCGCGGCGAAAAGAAGTCGCAGGCGCATTCGCTTTGGCCGCTGGCGCTCGACAGCAGCTTTCGGGTCGTCATGTTTTTCTTGTCGATGATGTCTACACTACGGGTGCAACGACGAATGCCTGTGCCCGTCTGCTCAAAAAGGCTGGAGCGGCGTCGGTCCGGGTGCTGTGTTGGTCCCGAGCACTGCGCGATAAGAGCTGACGTTGACATTTGGTGTCGGGGAACCCACCTCGGTCAGCAGGAAAGACGGTGAACATGGCCAGAGTCGAAATCTATACCAAAGTATTTTGCCCCTATTGCTCGCGGGCATTGGCGTTGTTGCGCGGCAAAGGCGTCGAGATGGAAGAATATGATATCACTATGGATTCCGCCAAACGCAGCGAAATGATTGAACGTTCGAGCGGTCGGATGACCGTGCCACAGATCTTCATTGATGGTCTGCATATTGGCGGATCCGATGATCTAGCCGCTCTGGACGCCAAAGCTGGGCTGGACCCTTTGCTTGCCGCCTAATCCATGAAGATTGCGCTTTTTCAAATGACCGCCGGGATTGATCCGGCGCAGAACGTCGGCGCGCTTGTTCAGGCCATTGAAGCGGCCGCAGCAGCAGGCGCTGCGATGATTTTTACGCCGGAAATGTCTGGCCTATTGGATTCAAACCGACAAAGGGCGCGCGCGCATATTCGCACGGAGGAGGAAGACCCCGTGCTCGATGCCGTTCGTGCGGCAGCGCATAGGGCTGGGATCTGGGTCCATCTCGGTTCTTTGGCGCTGCAAGGTCCGGAGAAACTCGCCAATCGCGGATTTGTGATTGATGATCAGGGCGCGATCAAAGCCCGTTATGACAAGCAGCATTTGTTCGATGTCGATCTGCCGACGGGCGAAAGCTGGCGCGAATCCTCGGCCTATGGCGCAGGCCAAAGGTCGGTTGTTGCCACCACGCCCGTAAGCGCGCTCGGGTTGTCCATCTGTTATGACATTCGCTTTGGGGCGCTCTATCAGGCTTTGTCCAATGCGGGGGCAGAGATACTCTCCATTCCTGCGGCCTTTACGGTGCCGACGGGCGAGGCGCATTGGCATGTTCTTTTGCGGGCGAGAGCCATCGAAAATGCCTGCTGGGTTGTGGCCGCTGCACAGACTGGACTGCATGAAGATGGCCGCCAGACCTTTGGCCACTCACTGGTCGTTGATCCTTGGGGAGACATTGTCCTCGATATGGGGAAAGACTCCGGGCTGGGTTTTGCCGACATCTCGCTCTCTCGCGTTCAAGAGGTGCGGGGCCGTGTTCCCGTGATCGCGCACAAGCGGCCAATTCCTCCGGTTGAGATCGCGCCATGATCGTCTTTGATCTTAAATGTTCAAAGGGTCATGTGTTTGAAGCGTGGTTTGGCAGTTCGTCTGCTTTTTCTGACCAGAAAGCGGCGGGATTACTCGCTTGCCCCATCTGTGGCTCTGCTGAGGTGGAAAAGGCAGTTATGGCCCCAAATATTCCCGCCAAGGGCAATCAGCAGCAGGACGCGCCCGCGCTTGCCGTTGGCAAGGCTGAACCAGCGCCACAAGAGATGAAAGCGTTTATAGAGCAACTGGCAAAGGCGCAGGCCGCGCTCTTGGCGAAATCTGAATGGGTCGGCTCAGATTTTGCGACCAAGGCCCGTGCGATGGATGCCGGCGAAATTGATCAGACACTTATTCATGGCCAGACAACACCCGATGAGGCGCAATCGCTGATAGAAGACGGCATTGCTGTCTTGCCATTGCCATTGCCCGTCATCCCGCCAGACAAGCAGAATTGACCCCATGGCCGGGCACGCCTAGTCAGCGTCCGGATGCACCCGTAGCTCAGCAGGATAGAGCATCAGATTCCTAATCTGGGGGCCACTGGTTCGAATCCAGTCGGGTGCACCAAATTTCTTAGAGGCGCAGACCCGCGTCTTCTGGCAAGCCAGCCATCAAGTTCAGCGACTGAACGGCCGCACCGCCAGCGCCTTTGCCGAGATTATCGAGAGCAGCGACGAGGCGCTCATTGCGGATCACTACCGTGAAGCGTCCATCCGAATCGCAGAGCTTCGCGAGAAACTGACGCAACCGACGTCGCCTTTTCTTGCGAATCGCGAAAAGTCCACCCTCGATCACGTTGAGGCTAATTTCACGCGAGAAGCTTTCGTTGCCATGGTCGAGCGCGCCAAAGAGCACGTCCGGGTGGGTGATGTTTTTCAGGTTGTGCTTTCACAGCGTTTTGACCTGCCCACAGACGCCTCGCCTCTGGCTGTCTATCGAGTATTGAGGGCGCTCAACCCAAGCCCTTACATGTATTTGCTGAACCTCAGCGACGACCTAGGAGACTACGCGATTGTCGGTTCATCGCCCGAAGCGTTGGTAACCGTCACCGAAGGGCGAGCCATCATGCACCCAATCGCCGGTAGCCGGCCGAGAGGTTCCGACTGGGATGCCGATTCGGCCCTAGAAGCCGAGCTCAAAGGTGATGCCAAGGAGCAGGCAGAACACCTTATGTTGGTCGATCTGGCTCGAAACGATTTGCTGAAGGTTTGTGCACCAACCAGCGTCACGGTCACTGAGTTCATGCAGGTGCACAAGTTCAGCCACATTCAACACTTGGTTTCGACCGTTGAAGGCGATGTACTCAAGGACCGTTCGGCGGTGGATGTTTTTAGAGCAACC
>RFSU01000043.1 GCA_009923795.1 Sphingomonadaceae bacterium | reverse complement strand
TCCTCTACCCAAGCGGCTTCATCTGGCAGCGTCAACGCATCCAAATCACCCGGCAATGCGGCGCGGTCATCCACCCATTCCCGCAGCAGTGGCCCACCATTGATCACATCAATAGCGAGGATGTCTTTGGTGTATTCATACTTAAAATCTGTGCCGCGCCAGATCGGATAGTCCGGATACAGCAGGCGGATCGCCTTGAAAGCGAGCGCCTGAATCCGCCAGGGTTTGAAAGCCGCATGATCGTAAGACGGGCCTTCGGCATGAATGTGGATGCCATTGCATAAGGTGCCCACATGCTTGTGGAAGGTCGGTTCAAACCAACAATCGCGCAAAATGCACCCGGCCAGCCAATCCGGCGCCATGGCTGTCATGTTCTCAATGACAGCGCGGGCATCAATATCAGGCGCGCCGAAAAGTTCGAGCGGGCGTGTCGTGCCCCGACCTTCTGATAAGGTCGCGCCTTCGACCATGACGGTGCCGGCATAAGCGCGCGCCATGTTCACATTGGCGGCATTGGGACTGGGGTTTATCCAGACCCGATCCCCCATGGGCCAGCCAAAGCCGGGGCCAACATTGGGGTCATAGCCATCCATCTCCACGATGCGGTAATCCACATTCAGCTTCAGCGTGTCGATAAACCACAGGCCAAGCTCCCCCATGGTCAGGCCATGGCGCATGGGGATTGCCCCTGCCCCAACAAAGCTTTCCCAACCCGCGCGCAGTGTTAGCCCTTCAACGGGGCGGCCTGCGGGATTTGGCCGATCCAAAACCCAAACGGATTTGCCCGTCTTAGCCGCGGCTTCCAAAATGTAGCGCAGCGTTGTGATGAAGGTGTAAATCCGGCAGCCAAGATCCTGCAAATCAATGAGGATCACATCAAAGCTATCCATCATCTCGGGCGTGGGGCTGCGCACCTCTCCATAGAGGCTGAAGATCGGGATGCCGAGTTTGGGATCAATGAAATCGGGCGATTCCACCATATTGTCCTGCTTATCGCCGCGCAGGCCATGTTGGGGGCCAAAGGCCGCCGACAGCCGGATTTCTGGGCATTGAGCCAGCGCATCAAGGCTATGCGTCAAATCTTCAGTGACAGAGGCTGGGTGCGCCAGCAACGCGACACGACGACCGGCAAGCTCCTGACGGAGCGCGGCATCAGCTATCAGGCGATCTATCCCGAACTTCATGAACGCAGCGCTGCCCCGATCTGCAGCTGAAAGCAATCATCATGATGAAAATCGGGTTTTTCCGGTGGATGATTGAGCGCCCAGAAAGATTTGGACCCATCCCGCCCCTCCACCACACAAGACAAAGCGAGGGTGAGGGCAGAATTGGCAAAATCTGGCGGCAGCATCGACAGATTAATTTCAGCCTGCAGCCGAAGGCCCGCCGCATCCGCCACAGTTTTGATCACCGGCGCAGCGCCAATCGTGGCATCTGCCATCCCCTCTCGAAAGCTGGAGAAATGATAACAGGCCCATCGCGTTGAGGGAGACAGATTCACCTCAAAATACCCCGTTTGGCCCGCCGCCTTCAAAAACACTTCGCAGCAGGTTTTCTGCCACAAATTGTCGGTGCGCGCAGGCTCTTGCGCGTGCGGGATCGCCAAGGCGTCGCCCTTCCCCATCATCTGATAGTCTAGGTGGAGGGTCTGCCCATCCACGCGCACCCCGACCCTAATTGCATGGAGCACCGCGCAGGGCATCGATGGATGGGGATGAAGATCGGCGTGAACGTCTAACATAACCCTAGGATTGGCGGGCCGGGCCTCAATTGGCAAGCGGAGCTTTGTCAGGAGGCATTCCAGCCATTTTCATTCCGCGCATCGCCTGCTAAGCGCGCGGCACAGTAAGAGACCGACATGACACATTATCAATCAGACCTGCTCCGCACCCTCGCCGATCGCGGCTATATCCACCAGATTACGGACGCCGACGCGCTCGATAAGCTGGCGTCTGACGCCATTGTGCCGGGCTATGTAGGCTTTGATGCAACAGCCCCCTCGCTTCATGTCGGTAATCTTGTGTCAGTCATGCTGCTGCGTCGCCTGCAGCAGGCCGGGCATAAGCCGATTGTGCTGCTCGGCGGTGGGACGACCAAAGTGGGGGATCCATCGGGCAAGGATGAAGTCCGCAAGATGCTCGATACCGATGGAATCAATGGCAATATCGCCTCCATTCGCCGGATTTTTGAGCGCTTCCTGACCTTTGGCGACGGCCCGACCGATGCCATCATGGTCAATAACGCAGATTGGCTCGATAAGCTGGGCTATATCGAATTGCTGCGCGACGTTGGCCGCCATTTCACGATCAACCGCATGTTGACGTTTGATTCGGTCAAGCTGCGCCTTGATCGAGAGCAGCCGCTCACCTTCCTCGAATTCAACTATATGATCCTTCAGGCCTATGACTTTATGGAGCTGTCGCGCCGCACGGGCTGTCGACTCCAAATGGGCGGGTCTGACCAATGGGGCAATATCATCAACGGTATTGAACTTTCACGCCGGGTCGATTCAGCAGAGCTTTATGGCGTCACGACGCCGCTGATCACACGATCCGACGGTCAGAAGATGGGCAAGTCCGTCTCCGGCGCTATCTGGCTGCATGAAGACCAGCTGTCCCATTATGACTATTGGCAATTCTGGCGGAATACGGACGACCGCGATGTTGGCCGCTTCATGCGCCTCTTCACCGATCTGCCGCTGGAGGAGATTGCGCGCTACGAAGCCTTGGAAGGCAGCGAGATTAACTCCGCCAAAATCGCGCTCGCCAATGCCGCAACGGAATTATGCCGGGGAAAAGCCGCAGCCGAGACAGCCGCCGAAACCGCCCGCAAAACCTTTGAAGAGGGCGCAGCCGGAACCGACCTCCCGCGCCTCACCGTGAACGGCAGCATCGACATTCTCGATGCACTGGTTGAGCTGGGATTTGTCGCGTCCCGCGGCGAAGGCAAGCGCAAGCTCGCGGAAGGCGCAGTCAAGGCAGATGACGTGGTCATCACGGCTGCCGACATGAGCATTGCCGTCAGGGGTGAAGTGAAGATCAGCCTTGGTAAAAAGCGCCACGGCTTGCTGGTGGCAGGCTAAGCCTAACCCGCCTTAATCAAGGCAACGGCGGCATCGCGTTCAAATAAATAGAGCGCGATCCGTGCGGCCTGCCCGCGTGCGCTGGCCAGCCCGCCATCCCGATCCACTAGCAAGCGCGCATCATCCGTCGCTGCGGCGATCAGGCCGTGAACCTGCTCTGGCGTTGCAAGGCGAAAGCCCGCTTCCCCGGATTGGCGCGTTCCCAAAATTTCCCCTGCACCGCGCAGCCGCAAATCTTCCTCCGCAATCCGAAACCCATCATTGGTTTCCCGCATCAGGGCCAGGCGCGCGCGCGCCGTTTCACTCAGGCTCGATCCGCGCAGCAGCAGGCAAATGGATTTCTGATCCCCCCGACCCACACGGCCGCGCAATTGGTGCAATTGGGCAAGGCCAAACCGCTCTGCCTCTTCAATGATCATCAGAGTGGAATTGGGCACATCTACACCCACCTCAATCACGGTGGTGGCGACCAGAACGGATAAGGCCCCACTGGCAAAGGCTGCCATGACGGCATCTTTTTCCGGCCCCTTCATCCGGCCATGAACCAGACCGATTTTACCCGGAAAGCGCAGCTTGAGAATATCGAACCGGGCTTCAGCCGCCGCGCGGTCACTCTCCTCATTTTCCTCAACCAACGGGCAGACCCAATAGGCTTGCCCGCCTCTTCCAATATGGCGGGACAGGCCCTCAATCACTTCCTCCATCCGCTCAACCGACATCACACGGGTGTCGATGGGTTGCCGACCGGGGGGCATTTCATCCAATCGACTCACATCCATCTCGCCATAGTTGGAGAGCGTCAACGTGCGCGGAATGGGGGTCGCCGTCATCACCAAAAGATGCGGCGGAACCTCTGCCTTTTGGGTCAACAACAACCGCTGCGCAACGCCGAAACGGTGCTGCTCATCAATCACCGCCAGACCTAGTTTTTTATAGCTGACCGCCTCTTGAAAGATCGCGTGCGTGCCAACCAATATATCAATGCTGCCATCGGCAAGCCCCATGAGGGTGGCTTCGCGCGCGCGGCCCTTATCTCGGCCGGTCAGGATCGCAAGATTGATCGGAAGTCCCGCCAATTGGCGCTGAAGTGTCTCAAAATGCTGGCGCGCCAAAATCTCCGTCGGTGCAAGCATCGCCGCCTGCGCCCCTGCTTCAACAGCACACAGCATCGCGTGGAGCGCCACCATCGTCTTGCCAGCTCCAACATCACCCTGAAGCAGCCGCACCATGGGGATAGATTGAACCAGATCGCCTTCTATTTCCGCAATCGTCCGGCGCTGCGCGCCTGTGAGCGCATAGGGCAGGTTCAGCATCGCACGAAGCCGGCCATCGCCGGACAAAGGACGCCCTCGCCGCCGACGCGACGAGGCGCGAACGAGCATCAGCGCAAGCTGATTGGCAAAAACCTCATCATAGGCAAGCCGTTCTCGCGCCAAGGCATCGGACGGATCCTGATGAATCGCCAAGAGCGCTTCTTTCCAGCCTTTCCAACCCTTTTGCGCGAAGAGAGACGGCTCAATCCATTCGGGCAGGTCAGGCGCGCGGTCTAAGGCTTGCGCAACCAATTGGTGCAGCCGCCGACCCGTTAGGCCATCGGAGAGTGGATAAACGGGTTCGCGTTCCGGCAGGTCGTCTGCCTCTTCAGGCTTTAGGACATAATCGGGATGGACGATCTGCAAATCCTGCCCATAGCTTTCCAGCTTCCCCGAAATCAGGCGCGCTTCGCCAAGCGGCAGCTGCTTTTTCGCCCAGCCTGGATTTCCGCCGAAATAGATGAGGGCAAGCATATTGCCCGCTTTATCCTGCGCCCAGACGCGCAAAGGGCCCCTGCCCGCGCTCGCCCGATAATCCTGCGGCGTGACCTCCACCGTCACCACCTGCCCGGCATAGGCCGCGTCCAGCGTGTCGATGCGCAGACGGTCCACATATCCAACTGGCAAATGGAACAGGATATCGACCAGTTTTGCTAAGCCAAGCCGCTCCAGCGGCCGCGCCAATTGCGGCCCTATACCTTTGAGTGCCGTTACTTCGGCAAAGATCGGGTTGAGAAGTTCTGGTCGCATGGCTATCCCGCACGCTCTTAACCTAGCTTGCGGGCACGTCACAATGCCTGTCGGCCAATTGGCGTTGACCCCATGACAGACGAAGTTCGATTAAAGCGACTAAAATTCCGTGCCTGGCACCGTGGCACGCGGGAGGCTGACTATATGGTTGGCGGCTTTTTCGAAGCGCAATCTGCCCATTGGGCGGCGGCCGAAATGGATTGGTTTGAAGCCCTGTTGGAAGAACAGGATGTCGATATCATTGGCTGGGCCATGCAGACCATCCCCGTTCCTGAACGCTGGCAAGGCGCGATGATGGATCGCTTTCAAAAGCTGGACTTTATTCGGATACCAGAGTGATCGCCCTTTCCCGCATCTTAAAGTCCACGTCCCCCCTGACACTCGCGGGGGCGCCAACTGGGTTTCTACCTTGGCTGATGACCGATCTTGCCCGCGCAACGCAGGGCCGGGCCGTGTTTATCGCGCCCGACGAACTGTCGATGCGCGCCTTGGCAGATGCCGCCACTTGGTTTGCGCCAGAAATTGAGGTTCTGACCTTTCCCGCTTGGGACTGCCTGCCCTATGATCGAGCGTCACCATCCCTGCGAGTGACATCGGAACGGCTGGCGACACTGGCGGCGCTGCAACACCGCAGCGATAAGGTTCAGCTGGTTCTGACAACCGCTAATGCAGCGGCACAGCGCGTTTTGACGCCCTTTCGTATCCGCCAACTGACCGCCCATCTGGCACCCGGCGCGCGGATTGACCGAGATCGACTGGCGGAATTGTTGCAGGCCAATGGCTATGTCCGCACCGACACTGTTGCCGATGCCGGCGAATTTGCGGTGCGCGGCGGGTTGGTTGATCTCTACCCGTCTGGCCTGCAGCACGCCCTGCGTCTCGACTTTTTTGGAGATGAGATTGAAAGCGTCCGTGCTTTTGATCCAGCCGATCAGCGCACAATTGGCCGGGTGGACGAAGGCTTCACCCTCCTTCCTGCCTCCGAAGCCTTGCTCGATGAAGACGGGATTAAGCGGTTCCGCACCCGCTATCGCGACCTGTTCGGCGCAACGGCAACCGGCGACCCGCTCTATCAGGCTGTCTCCGAAGGCCGTCGCCTTGCCGGGATGGATCATTGGCTGCCGCTGATCGAGGATAAGCTGGTCACCTTATTTGACCATCTTGGCCCAGACCCGCTGATCGTGCGCGATTATGGCGTCGATGGCGCTATTTTGGGGCGCTTCGAAGCCATTGCCGATTATTTCAGCAACCGCGAGCGCGCCCAATCTGCTGAGCCGGGCAGCTATCGCCCCCTTGCGCCCGACGCCTTATACTTGACCCGCACGCAATGGGATGCCGCGCTTTCAGAAAAGGCCATCCATCTTGCGACGCCATTCCATGAGCCGGAGACAGACACTGTCATCGATTTTGGCCTAGACGGCCCGCGCGATTTTGCGCCGGAGCGCACCAAGGGCGATAATGTCTATGACGCGCTTGCGGGCCATGCCGCGGGCTTGGCTCATGTTGGAAAGGGCATGGTGCTCGCCTGCTATACACGCGGATCGCGAGAGCGGCTCACCGGCCTTTTGGCGGATCATGGCATGGAACGTGCCGTTCAGCTGGACAGCTGGCAGGAAGCGCAAGGTTTCATTGGCGCGCCGCGGGATCGAGACGACGAAGTCCGGATCGCCCTTGTCGTCGTTCCGCTCGATCACGGCTTTACAACGCCCACACTGGCTTTGCTGACCGAGCAGGATGTCTTGGGCGACCGCCTTGTCCGGCGGGCCAAGCGCAAAAAATCTGCCGATGCCTTCATGGCAGAGTTGGCGACCCTGTCCCCCGGTGATCTGGTCGTGCACGCAGAACATGGCATCGGCCGCTATGAAGGGCTGATGCAGATTCCCGTATCTCGGGCGCCGCATGATTGCGTGGCGCTGAGCTATGCCGGCGGGGACAAACTTTACGTCCCCGTCGAGAATATCGACGTCCTCTCCCGCTATGGCAGCGAGAGTGAGGGTGTGGCCCTCGACCGCTTGGGCGGGGAAGCCTGGCAACGCCGCAAGTCCCGGATGAAAGAGCGTATCCGGGAAATTGCAGGCGAACTCATCGCCACAGCCGCCCTGCGCGCCCTGCGTCCCGGCGAAATTGCTGAGGTCGATCCCGGCGCCTATGCCGCCTTCGTCAATCGCTTTCCCTATCAGGAAACCGATGATCAGGATCGGGCCATTAGCGATGTGGTTGAGGATCTCTCCGCCGGAAAACCAATGGATCGCCTCGTCGTGGGCGATGTTGGGTTTGGCAAAACAGAAGTTGCGCTGCGGGCGGCGTTTATTGCCGCCATGTCCGGTTTTCAGGTGGCGCTAATCTGCCCAACCACATTGCTGGCCCGGCAGCATTACCAGAATTTTGTGGACCGTTTTCAGGGCTTCCCCCTGCAAATTGGCAGATTATCCCGCCTCGTTGGGGCGGCAGAGGCCAAGACGACACGCGAAGGTCTGGCCGATGGCAGTATCGACATTGTCATTGGCACCCATGCCCTTTTGTCAAAGGGACTAGAATTTAAGAGGGTTGGCCTTGTCATTGTGGATGAAGAACAGCGTTTCGGCGTTGTCCATAAGGAGCGGCTCAAGACCTTAAAGGCCGATGTCCATGTCCTGACACTCACCGCAACGCCAATCCCACGCACGCTGCAAATGGCGATGTCGGGCCTGCGCGAACTCTCGGTCATTCAAACACCGCCCGTCGATCGGCTGGCGGTGCGCACTTATGTGATGCCTTGGGACAAGATCGTGATGCGCGAAGCCTTGCTTCGGGAGCATTATCGCGGCGGGCAGAGCTTCTTCGTCACGCCCCGGATTTCGGACTTGCCGGACATTGAGGAATTTCTGCGCGCCGAGGTGCCAGAGGTGAAATATGTCGTCGCGCATGGCCAAATGGCGCCCGGCGATGTCGAAGACCGCATGTCGGCCTTTTACGACAAGAAATATGATGTTCTGGTATCAACCACGATTATCGAAAGCGGGCTGGATATCCCAAGCGCAAACACGCTGATCATCCATCGCGCCGATCGCTTTGGCCTTGCCCAGCTGTATCAGCTGCGCGGGCGTGTCGGACGATCCAAAACACGGGCTTACGCCTATCTAACGACTGCGCCCAACCGCCTGTTGACCGATACAGCGGAAAAGCGCCTGAAAGTTCTGTCTGATCTGGATAGTCTCGGCGCTGGATTCCAGCTGGCCAGCCATGATCTCGATATTCGCGGTGCGGGCAATTTGTTGGGCGATGAACAATCAGGCCATATCCGCGAAGTGGGCTTTGAGCTTTACCAGTCCATGCTGGAAGAAGCGATTATGGAGGCAAAGGCAGGCGGATTACGGCAAGAGCGTCTGCGTGACCTTTCGCCGCAAATTACCGTCGATGCACCCGTGCTCATTCCAGAAACCTATGTCCCTGACCTTGATTTGCGCATGGGCCTTTATCGCCGATTGAATGAATTACAGGCGGCGGCAGAAATTCAGGCCTTTGGCGCTGAAATGATCGATCGATTTGGCTCGCTTCCGGAAGAAACCGAAAATCTGCTGACGCTCATCGAGGTGAAGCTGAACGCACGCGCCGCGCATATTGCAAAAATTGACGCCGGCCCGCGTGGCGCGCTCGTCTCCTTCTGGAATGATAACTTCCCCAAGCCTGAAGGGCTGCTCGCTTATGTTGCCCGCTTGGGCGAAACGGCGAAATTGCGGCCTGACATGAAGCTGAGCATCCAGAGAGCGTGGAATGATCCCAATTCGCGCCTCAACGGAGTGCTGCAATTGTCGCGGGGGCTGGCAAAGGTCGCCAGCTAGGCCGCGCCTTTAGAGAAGCGCCGACGCAAAAGCGGTTTAGCCAGCAACAGGCCTGCAAAAAATCCGCCAATATGGGCGGCAATTGCGATGTTATAACCCGACGCTGCGCCAGCGATGCCAATCAGCCATTGCACGCCGACCCAACCGGCTGCCAGCCAAAGCGCCCGAACCCATTCCGCCGGAATTGGACCAATTTGCCGCGCCTCACTGGTGCTAAACAACAGCGCATAGGCACCCACAACAGCTGAAATAGCGCCACTGGCCCCGATCATCGGCTGCATATCCTGCATGTTCACCAGATAATGGAGGCCCGCTGAGGCATAGGCCCCGGCCACATAGAGCAGGATCAGGCCTGACGTCCCGATGAACCGCTCCACAATTTTTCCGCAGAACCAGAATGTCAGCAGATTCATTGACAGATGAAGAATATCCCCATGCAGAAATGTCGCCGTCAGGGGCGTCAAAAATGCAGGGATAAAATCAAGCTCTGGGATATTTTGGGACATGCGTGCGGGAACAAAACCACCCAAAAACGCAATTGAATCCAAAGGTAAAAAGAGAATTTGCAACATCCAAGCGACAGCCGTGCTCAGCGCAATCATGCGCACGGCAAATCCGGATGGAATGTTTTGGAGGTTCAGATGAATTCGACCTTGGCGACCTGATAATATTTGTCGCCCGACGGAACGGTCACTTCAATTTCATCATCCACGCTGCGGCCAATCAAGGCCTTACCCAGCGGGGAGTTATACGAAATGCGCCCTGCCTTTGCATCGGCCTCAACTTGTCCGACGATCTGGTAGCGGATCTGCTTATCGTCTTCGTCCAGAAGCGTCACTGTCGCCCCAAACATCACCTTATTGCCTGACAAAGACTTAGGATCGATAATCTGCGCACGGGCAAGCTGATCGTCAATATGCGCAATGTTCGCTTCGACCTGGCCCTGACGTTCCTTCGCTGCATGATATTCCGCATTTTCAGACAGATCGCCATGCGCACGCGCTTCTTCAATCGCGTCCACGATAAGAGGGCGCTCTTCTTTCAACCGCTGGAGTTCCGCTTCTAGCTTGCGGAATCCTTCTTCCAGCATGGGAACTTTTTCTACAGAAGCCATATGGCCCGTCCTTTATCAATCAGCGTCAAAACGACTGCTCGGCGCCCTATTTCTAGGCCGCCCGCACAGCATTTTGAGGGGGAAGTCTTATCGTGCGACTCTTAAATGATAAGACTGGAGTGGCCGGACTTCAAGTTTCGTGTCACGAAGCGCGGAAATCGCCTGCGCAGCTGCGACCGAACCTGCTGCCGTCGTGAAATATGGAACCTTGCCCATCAAGGCAGACCGACGAATATCTTCAGAGTCTTTCAGGCTCTGCCACCCTTCGGTTGTATTGAAGATCAGATCGATCTCTCCATCCTTAATCTTATCAACAATATGCGGGCGGCCTTGGGCAACTTTGTTCACCCGTTCAACCTCTATCCCCTGCCCGGCCAGATAATCTGCCGTGCCGTCGGTTGCACAGACGTTAAACCCCAAGGATTGCGACTGCCGAACGGCTGTTGCGATTGTTGCCTTGTCTGAATCCTTTACGGAGACAAATAACTTGCCAGATTGCGGCAAACGGACACCAGCCCCCAGCTGCGCCTTGGCAAAGGCGGTCGCGAAATCACGGTCAATGCCCATGACTTCGCCCGTGGACTTCATTTCCGGCGACAAGGCCGGGTCCACACCGGGGAAACGCGCAAATGGGAAGACAGCTTCCTTAACCGCAATATAATCCACATCCAGATCAATCGTCGGCAGGTCTTTCAGCTTTTCACCCGCCATCACGCGGGCGGCAATTTTGGCGATGGGCGCGCCAATGGCTTTCGCGACAAAGGGCACGGTGCGGCTCGCGCGCGGGTTAACTTCGATCAGATAGACCGCCCCATCCTTAACCGCGAATTGTATGTTCATCAGCCCGCAGACGCTGAGCGCGCGCGCCAAAGCTTCTGCCTGACGGCGGATTTCCTGCACAATATCCGCGGGCAAGCTATAGGGTGGCAAGGTGCAGGCACTGTCACCGGAATGGACGCCAGCTTCTTCAATATGCTGCAAAATGCCCGCGACGACCACATCGTCGCCATCGGCAATCGCATCCACATCCACCTCAATGGCGTCGCGCAAATAGCTGTCGATCAGAACCGGGGAATCTCCGGAGACAATCACGGCCGTCTGGATGTAGTTTTCCAGCTGCGCCTGTGTGTCGACAATTTCCATCGCCCGGCCACCCAGCACATAGCTGGGCCGCATCAGCACCGGATAGCCAATGGTCTCTGCAACAGCGATGGCCTCTTCCCGGCTACGGGCGATGCCATTTGCCGGCTGTTTGAGGCCAAGCTTTGATACAAGTGCTGCAAAGCGTTCCCGGTCTTCCGCCAAATCAATGGCATCGGGCGACGTGCCCAAGATCGGGATCCCAGCCTCCTCCAAAGCACGCGCAAGATTGAGCGGCGTTTGCCCCCCAAATTGCACGATAACACCCTTTAGCTTGCCGCGCTTTTGCTCGACATGCAGGATTTCAAGCACATCCTCCGCTGTCAGAGGCTCAAAATAGAGCCGGTCAGACGTGTCATAATCGGTCGACACCGTTTCCGGGTTGCAGTTGACCATGATCGTTTCATAGCCGGCCTCATCCAGCGCAAAGCAGGCGTGGCAGCAGCAATAGTCAAACTCAATCCCCTGCCCGATCCGGTTCGGGCCACCGCCGAGAATGACAATCTTTTCGCGATCCGATGGCTGCGCCTCACATTCGGGCGTGCCAAAGCTCGGCGCTTCATAGGTGGAGTACATGTAGGGCGTTTTCGCCTCAAATTCCGCAGCACAGGTATCAATGCGCTTGAAGACAGGGCGCACGCCAAGCTTATGGCGCAGAGCGCGCACTTCTTTTTCCGTCACGCCCCCGGTCATGGCCTTCACCGCGTCATGGATAATGCCTGATCCCTGCGCGATGGCGCGCGACATGCCGCTTTGCAAATGCGCCGATTGCAGCGCGAGATAGGCCAGCCTTTTGTCGGAAAAGCCCATCGCCTTTAACTGACGCAAGCCTTCGGCATCTTGAGGCAAGCCATTGGACGCGACCTGATTTTCAGCCGCCACAATCTCTTCCAACCGCTCCAAAAACCAAGGGTCAAATTTCGCAATTGCGTGGACTTCCGCAACCGTCATCCCTTCGCGCAGGGCTTGGGCCGCAACCAGCAACCGATCCGGAGTGGCGCGCGACAGAGCAGCCGCCAGATCCGCGCGCGATGCACCTTTCAGCGCGTCCACAAAGTTAAAGCCTGACAGGCCCGTTTCCAGACCGCGCAGCGCCTTTTGCATCGATTCATGGATATTGCGGCCAATGGCCATGACTTCGCCGACAGACTTCATCGCCGTTGACAAAATAGGCTCCGCGCCCTTGAATTTTTCAAAGGCAAAGCGCGGAATCTTCGTCACGACATAATCGATTGTCGGTTCAAAAGAGGCGGGCGTCGCCCCCGTAATATCGTTGCTAATCTCATCCAAAGTGTAACCTACCGCCAGCTTTGCGGCGACCTTGGCAATTGGAAAGCCCGTCGCCTTGGAGGCCAAGGCGGACGAGCGGGAGACGCGCGGGTTCATTTCGATGACAATCAGGCGGCCATCCTTTGGATTGACCGCAAACTGCACATTCGATCCGCCCGTTTCGACACCAATTTCACGCAGCACCGCAATCGATGCGTTGCGCATAATCTGATATTCCTTGTCGGTCAGCGTCAGCGCCGGCGCGACCGTGATGGAATCACCTGTGTGGACGCCCATCGGATCCACATTTTCGATGGAGCAGATGATGATGGCATTGTCGTTCCGATCCCGGACGACCTCCATCTCATATTCCTTCCACCCCAAGAGCGACTCTTCGATCAGCACTTCGGT
>RFSU01000042.1 GCA_009923795.1 Sphingomonadaceae bacterium | reverse complement strand
CGGCTTAGATCATGGCCATGCCGCCATTTACGTGGAGTGTCTGGCCCGTCATATAGCCCGCTTCGCGGCTCGCAAGGTAAACGGCCGCCGCTGCAATATCGGCCCCTTCGCCCATATGGCCCGCAGGAATGCGCGCGTTGAGCGCATCCTTTTGCGCATCGGGCAGGCCATCTGTCATCGCCGACGCGATAAAGCCGGGCGCGATGCAATTCACCGTAATCCCCCGGCTCGCCAATTCCTGCGCCAGGCTTTTTGACATGCCAATCAGGCCCGCTTTTGAGGCGGCATAATTGGATTGGCCCGGATTTCCGGTGACGCCCACAACGCTTGTAACAGAGATGATCCGGCCAAAACGGGCCTTCATCATCGGCTTGGCCGCTGCCCGACACAGGCGGAAGGCCGCTTCCAAATTGATCCGGATCACGTCTGACCAATCCTCATCCTTCATCCTCAGGATCAGGCCATCGCGCGTCACGCCTGCATTGTTGATCAAGATGTCAATTTGACCCCCCAGCGCCTCAAGTGCGGCCGGGATCAAGGCCTCAACAGAGGCCGCATCGCCCAAATTGCATGGCAAAATCACCGTATCGCCGCCAATCTCTGCGGCCACAGCCTTCAACGCATCTTCACGCGTGCCCGACAGCGCGACCTTCGCGCCCTGCGCCACCAAGGCCTTGGCCACCGCAGAGCCGATCCCGCCAGACGCCCCTGTCACCAATGCGGTCATTCCTGTGAGGTTAAACATCGTCATTCCTTTTCTATTCGCGCAGAGACGCAGAGGACGCAGAGTCATCATGGTTGTTGACCAACCTGCGGATAGCTTCCTTCATCGTTGCGCCCTCTGCGTCTTTGCGCGAACCTTCTTCCGCTTAAAGGCTTTTGGCAATGGCTTCGATGTCGTCCATTGAGATCAGGCTGGTGGCCTGCGCATCGGGGACGGATCGTTTGACCATCGGGGCGAGCACCTTGCCGCCAAATTCGACAAAGTCGGTCACGCCAGCGGCCGCCATGGCAATCACCGATTCACGCCAGCGCACCCGGCCGGTCACTTGGTCGACCAACAGCCGCTTGATCGTCTCGGCATCCGCAACGGGGGCGGCTGTCACATTGGCATAAACCGGAACAAGCGGGGCAGACAGCGCGGCGTCGGCCAAGGCGTCGGCCATAGCGTCGGCGGCCGGCTGCATCAGCGGGCAATGAAAGGGGGCAGAGACGGGCAGCAATATGCCGCGCTTAATCCCATGATCCTTGACCAGCTCAATGGCCCGATCAATCGCGGCTTTATGGCCGGAAATCACGACTTGTCCGGGGTCATTATCATTGGCGACGGTGCAGACATCGCCTTGTGCGGCGGCTTCGGCCAGCGCTTGTGCCTTTTCAATATCCGCACCCAGCAACGCGGCCATGGCGCCTGTGCCAACGGGCGTTGCCGCCTGCATGGCTTGCCCGCGCAGCTTGAGCAAGCGGGCGGTTGTGGAGAGATCAAAGGCACCCGCCGCGCACAAGGCGCTATATTCGCCAAGGCTATGGCCCGCGACATAATCGGCCTTTTCAGGCAGGCGTAGGCCGCCTTCTTTTTCGAGCACGCGCAATGTCGCAATGGCATTGGCCATGATCGCGGGCTGGGCATTTTCGGTGAGCGTTAGCTGATCTTCCGGGCCTTCGGTCATCAGGCGGAATAGCGATTGGCCCAACGCCTCATCGACTTCCTGAAACACCTCCCGCGCAACAGCACTGGCATCGGCCAGCGCCTTACCCATGCCGACGGACTGGCTGCCCTGACCCGGAAAAATAAATGCGCGCATCGCTCACCCCTTCACGCTGTTGCCATTCATGGCGCGGTTAGGCCAAGGCGCGGCGCGTGTCGAGATTTGCGTTGCCCCCCTTTGATCGGGTGTTTTTCCACCCACGCCCTTGAACCCACGCCATTCGCCAGCTAAGGGGCGCGCCTGCCTTCATCGGGGTCACACCCGATTTCAGAGTCGGGGAGTAGCTCAGCCTGGTAGAGCACTGTCTTCGGGAGGCAGGGGCCGGAGGTTCGAATCCTCTCTCCCCGACCATTTTTTCATCGGGTCATATAGCGGTTGGCGTGATCACCTTCGCCGCTTGGCAGGCGCCCATTCTTATCGGCGTCGGGGCGCTATTTGGCTCCCAAGGTTACATAGCATGCGCCATAAATTTCGGCTTCATCGGTATTCCGAAAGCCATAGCCGATATAAATCGAGTAACCTCCATTTTGAGTGAAGATAGGCTCAACCTTTATTTTCATCAGATCAGCTCTCAAACCCATGGCCGTGCGCAGCGGAATATCGATTTGATCCCTTTTCCCTAATGTGCTGCTGCTAATATTGTATCGCCGAGGCGACTTTCCAAAGCTGCTGAAAATGTAATCATAGCTCTTTTACCCAAAATCAGGCTCTACACGTATCGCATCGCCTGCGTCGTGCTTTGCCATGTCGATGATCAGATGCCCACCATCGGCACGATGCACGATTTTGCATGAATGGATCGCATTATCTGGCGCATTCAGTAGACCAGAGAAATCCTCTGGAGCCCTCACCTCAACTGGTTGGACAGCCATCAGAAGGACAGGGGCGAGAATGAGTGTTGCCATAGGGTCTCAACCTCTCAGAAGGATGCATGGATGTGCGGAGGGCCGCCGTCGGCGCTGATCTTGCCGTCATGTTTCTCAATGGCGTCTTCTAAGGCTGTTTGGCTCCCAAGGTTGCATAGCATGCACCGAATATTTGGGATTCGTCGCTACTCCGGAAATCATATCCAATATAAATCCTATATTCTCCATTTTTGATGAAGATAGGATCCACCCTGTTCTCGTTGAAGCCTATGGCTGTGCGCAAGGGGATATCGATTTGATCCATTTTTTCTAAATGACTGTTGGTCAAAATGAAACGCCGAGGCTTCTTTCCATAGACACTGAAAATATAATCATAGGCTACATAAGATTTGGCATCGGAAAACTCTATACTGATCGCATTGCCCTCGCTATATTTTGCCTTGGTGATGATGAGATGCACACCATCGGGACGACGCACGAATTTGCAGGATCGGATCGCATTTTCAGGTGCACTTAATAGACCAGAGAAATCGGGTTCAGCTGGTACCGAAGCCACTTGGGCGGCCACCAGAAGGACAGGGGCAAGAATAGAGATTGCCATAGGAAATCAACCTTTCAGAAAGATGCATGGATGTGACGGGGGACGCCTTCGGCCTTTATCGTCCCGCCATGTTTCTTAATTGCGTATTCAAGCGCTTCCTGCTGAGCCGCAGTCATATCTCTGGTCCTGAAATCAACGCCTCGGCCTAACAGATGTTTTGAAACCGGCTTTCCATTGCGGTTATGCCGATCGATGATTGCCGACATATCGCTCAGGATTTGCGATCGGGATTTTCCCTTTGCCTTCCCCTGCCGATAGGCATCAGCAATCTGGGCGGCTGGCGCCCCTGTGTACGTTCTGAAATCCCCATGACTAAATTTATAATACATGCGTTCAGCCTGATCTTGAGGCGTCCGCGCGCCATCTGTGACGGTCAGCGTCCGCCCGGTGGCGGCATGATAATCTTCGGCAACCTGATCAACTTTTGCCCGGATACTGCTGGGCACTTTGACCGAGGCATCCTTGGCCTTCCATTTTCTTCCAGCCGAAGCACCTGCCTCTAACGACGGCTGCTTGGGCGGAGCGGGCGTTTGGCCTGTTCGAATAGGGCTCGGCGGTGTCTTGCCAACGCCCGCGATGCCTTTGCCGGGCGCGTTGGCTTCTGCCTGTGCAAGCGGCGGCGCGTCCTTCGGGATATGGAGCCTTTGGCCTGCCTGAATATGATCCGGGTTTTTGATGTTATTCGCCCGTGCCAGCGTATCCGTCCTCACGCCGTGCCGCCGCGCGATGTGGGAGAGTGTGTCCCCTGAGCGCACGGTATATGGCCCCGGCTTTGCGGGCGGGTGAGGACGACCCTGTCCCGGTGCGGGTCGTGACCCTGTCCCTGTCCCTGTCCCTGTCCGTGCGCCACCAGGGGCGAAGGTGAACTGGCCATTGCGCGGATCATGATAGGGGTTGAACTTCAGCTCAATGTCTTGTGCTTCAATGAATATGTCTTTGGGCAGCCGTCGACCAGTTCTCAGATAGTGAGAAAATGCCTTCTGGTTGGGCGATTTATTGGAAGAAACTGTCATAGCAATCACCTCATATGTGCAACGAGGCATATGGAAAAACGCATGCTGTAGGAAAGTGGAAAATTACTCCTTTGTGATAGCGTAATGTTTTCAATGCGATGTGCGGTTGTTGCTCTGAACCTCTGCCCGCGATTGGGGGCGAGGCACGGCTTTTGACGTTCAAAACACCGCACGGCCGCAGCGTCGAGTCGCGCCCGCAATCATTGCTCTTGCGCTTCGATGTGCGTCCCCATATCGGCATTTTTCAGCAGTTGCGGATAGGAATTTCAGATGATCGAAGCGGAATGGTGGGACTATGACGACATGGGCGAGTGGGCAGATGCTGTCGCTGGCGATGTTGGCTTCATCATTGAAAGTGCGCTGGACGCCCGTGGGCAGGCGCTGATCGCGCTGCCGGGCGGAAAGACGCCGCTGCCTGTTTATGAAAAGCTCGCCGCCATGCCGATCAAGTGGAAGCATGTGACGATCATTCCAACCGACGACCGCTTGGTGGCGGTTGATAATCCGTTGTCCAATGTTGCCAATCTGGCCCGCGCCTTCATGCCCAAGGGCGCACGGGTGCTGCCAATCGCGACCGAGAATGCAGACCATAAGGCTGCCGGAAATGCGGCGGATGCGCGGTTGCAGGATCTTCATTGGCCGCCGGATCTTGTCTGGCTGGGCGTTGGCGGCGATGGCCACACGGCCTCAATCTTCACCGGCCCTGATTTTGAGGATGCGCTGAACGCGCCCAAAGCCCGCCGGGCCGTCGGTGTTCTGCCCGATCCGCTTCCTGCCGAAGCGCCTGTCGCGCGCGTTACCCTGACGCGTCACGCCATATTGTCCGCCCGAACGCTGATGATTGCGCTGACGGGGGATGATAAAAAGGCCTTGCTGGAACAGGCGATTAAGGATGGGCCGCTCTCCTCGCTGCCCATTGGGCGCGTGCTTGCCGATGCGGAACAGCCGATCGATATTCATTGGTGCGCCTAAGGCCCCGCTGGGGCGGTCGGGCTTAGCGCTTTGCCCGTCCTTCGGCATCGGGGATAAAATAGGGCATGATCATCTGCCCATCTGGTGCAGCGGTGAACGTCGTCTGCGTTGGATAGGCAAAGGCGATCCCGCGATCCTTGAGGGCGGCTAGGATGCGCGTGTTCACCTTGTGCTTGCGATCCATCGCCTCACCCGGGTCGTCGCCGGCAATTTCGTAAATCAGCAGAAAATCAAGGCTTGAGGGCGCGAAGTTATCCAGCCCACAGCGGCTGAATGTGGCGCCCTCCACGCTGTCGACAACATCGCGCAGCAGGTCTGGCAGGGATTGGCAGACATCGGGTGGCGTTTGATGAACAAGGCTGAGCGTCTGGAAATATCGGCGTGTTTCTTGCTGGGCGAGGTTGCGCAATTCCTTATTCAGCAAATTCGCATTGGAAATGACGATCTCTTCGCCGGAAATGGCCCGAATGCGCGTGGACTTGAGGCCAATGGCTTCTACCGTGCCCTGACTCTGGTCAAACTTGACCATATCCCCTTTGCGAAAGGGCTTGTCGAACAAAACGGAAAGCGCGGCAAATAAGTCAGAGAATATGCCCTGCGCAGCGAGGCCAATGGCAATGCCGCCAATGCCGAGCCCTGCGACCAGCCCTGTGACGTTCACGCCCAGATTGGAGAGAATGACAATGGCGGCCAGAATGAACAGGCCCGCCGTCACCAGCACCCGGATGAGGCCGATGGCGCTCTGCAAATTGCCGGTGGAATCATTCTCCCCCGCCCGGAACTCAACCAGCCCCAGGATCAGAGCTCGCACCCAGACCGCCGCCTGAAGCACGCAGGCAATGACAAACAGAGCATAAATAGGTGCTGCAACCTCCACCGGCGCCTTGCCCGCTTTGGCAACAACCTCAAGTGCAACGGCACTCATGAACCACAGCCGCGTCTTCCCAAGCGCGCGGCCAATAATGCCCGGCCAGTGGGACGATTTGAACCGATCTGCGCAGAGATATCGGCCTGCCAGCTTGAGGCCATGCAGCAAGAGGATAATCAGCGCCGCGGTCAGCGCGCCGGACAAGATTTGGCTTGTGTGGCTGTCAAGCCAGCGCAGGGCAAGCTCTGCCCATGAGTTGATCTCAATCACAACAAAAGAAGGCGGGGTTTGCATGGGGCCACCCTAACGCCGGCGACACAGGTTGCAATCCGTCTGCGCAACCGCGCGCTGATCCGCGGTTCTTGTGGATCTTAACGGACTATTTACCTTTTTTGGCGATGAGTATCCAATCTGGATCTTTTTTGGTCCCTGTTGCGTTGTTTTTGGGGTGGGACATTATGAGGTTCCTTAAGCGATTGCCGCTCGCGCTGACGGTGGCTTGCATCTATTCTGGCGCCATTGCCATTCTGATCCTTGTGGCCCCCAAATGGCAGTTGGAACGCCTTTTGCTCGATCTGCGGATTGGAGAGGTTATTCCGCTATTGGCACCTCCCCTGTCGCAGGGGGCACTTGGCCTTTTGGTGTTGGTGACATCGGGGTTGATAGGCTTGATTTTGTTTGCGGGAATATCCCGCATGCGACCTTCAAAGACCCCGTCGGGGCTGGAGTTGCTTCAATTGCCGTCCTCCGGACTGCTCGACCAGATGCCCCGAAGGACACCGCCGCGCATGTTGCCGCCCCGGCAGATAAAACCTGCCCCATTTTATCGTCAAAGCGCAGGGGGTGAGGCTGTCCGGCCAGATTCTTCAAAGGCAAGCCCACAACCCCAAAGAAGGATGGCAGCTCAAGCAGATGAGGGTTTGATGCTGCATCTGGAGCCGGCTCCGGTGAAGCCGCCTGAGTGATTTAAGCCGCAGTAAAAGCGTGCCGGTCACTTCTGTTTTGGGCTTTTCCCTTGCTTTTTCGGGAATCGGCACGTAGGGGCGCTTCTCTCGTGCCGTTCCGCAGTTTGGGGAAGCGGCATTTAAATCTTTTTCCGCATGCCGATAAGGCACTGCATCTTTGATTTCGGAGTGTGGTTTTTTTATGCAAATTATCGTTCGCGACAATAATGTAGACCAAGCGCTTCGGGCTCTAAAGAAGAAGTTGCAGCGCGAAGGCGTCTATCGCGAAATGAAGCTGCGCCGTCATTATGAAAAGCCGTCGGAAAAGCGCGCCCGTGAAAAGGCTGCTGCTGTTCGCCGCGCCCGCAAGATGGAACGCAAGCGCACAGAGCGTGACGGCGTCCGTTGAGCTAAATAGCTGTTGCTAATTCAAGAAAAGGCGTCGGGAATGTCCCGGCGCCTTTTTTCTTTGTGCTCTTGGCGCACAGCTTCGGATGCGCCATAGGCTCTTCCTGAATTGATCGACCAGATAGAGGTGAGCCATGTCGAACACAGCCGTCCCGATTCGCCCAATTGCTAAGGGCTCAGTCGTAAAATTATGGGGCGGTCTCGCTCTGGTTGCCGCCATCGCGGGCGGTCTTGCTTGGGCGGGCACCGCCAAAGCCGTTGGCCAAAGCTGCTCATCTGGATTGATGCTGCCGACCGGCAACGGCATTGCAAAGGCGGAAACTTCTTCGTCAGGCCTCTTGTTTCAGACGAAAAAGCCCGGGACTGGTGCAGCGCCAACCGATCAGGATATCGCCCTGATCAACTATCGCGGCACATTGGCCGATGGCACAGAATTTGATGCGAATCAGAGCGTGCCTATGCCTGTTGCAGGCAGCATTCCGGGCTTTTCAGAAGCCTTGAAGAAGATGCAGCGGGGCGGATCCTATCATCTCTGCATCCCGGCCGCGCTCGGCTATGGCGCGCAGGCCGTGGGGCCAATCCCTGCAAATTCGGTTCTCGTCTTTGACGTTGATCTGCTTGATTTCCGCAGCCAAGCCGAAGTCCAAATGATGCAGCAGATGATGCAGCAACAACAGGGTGGCGGTGCCGCGGGTCAGCCACAGGGCCAACCGATGCCTGAAGCTCCCTGATCAGATCTGCCAGATTAAAAAAGGGCCGGGGCATGTTCCCGGCCTTTTTTATTTGTCCGCCTGATCGGGTGCCAAACTGGTGAAGGCGCGCCCGGTTCGCAGCGCGGAGACCCAGCTGATCGGGTTCCACAGGCTGCTTGATCCGTCGAGCGAGAAGGTGATGATTTCGGCTCGGCCGCCAATATTTTCCCAAGGAACTGGCCCGCCAAGGCCGCGCTGCCAGGCTGGAAAGCGGCTATCGGCGCTGTGATCCCGATTATCGCCCATGAGAAAATAGGTGCCGTCGGGCACCGTAATCGGCCCATAAATGTCGCCGGGCGAATTGGGGTCGGTGTCGACCGTGTCATAGCTGCGGCCATTGGGCAGGGTTTCGCGAATGATGGGAAGTTTGCACCACAGGGTCCCGTCAGGCTTTGCAACCAGACGCCCCGGATATTCTTCTGGCCTGCAGGGATCATTGGCGTCCACTGCAACCAGCCGGGGTTGCATGACCCGCCGCTTCACGGCCTGACCATTGATAATGAGCGCGCCATCGCGCACCTCCAACCGATCACCCGGAAGGCCAACGACTCGCTTAATATAATCCGTATTCGTGCCGGGCGGGGTCAGGATGACGACATCGCCACGTTCCGGCTCGCTGCCCCAGATGCGCCCTTTCCAGTCAGGCAGTTGCACGGCGAGCGAGTCAACCGGTTCGCGCAGGACGAGCCAACGAAACAGGGCGGGGATAGAGGGAATGGTGGGGGAGACATGGCTCCAGCCATAGGCAAATTTGTTCACCACCAGCCGATCACCGACCAATAATGTCGGCACCATCGATTCTGATGGGATGTAAAAGGGTTTGGCAACAAAGCTGTGAAAGCCGAGCACCGCCGCCAGCAGAACGCCCGCCCCCCGGATTTCGGACAGCCAGTTGATATTATCGTCCTTGCGGCCTTTACCCTTGGTCATGCTGTGCTGCAGTCTTTCTGATCTATTGGGGCAGTTGAGATGCCTTAACGACCCGTTTGGGAAAGAGGCAAGGCTTCGATGATGATGAAGGCCTGCGCCCAAGGGTGATCATCTGTCAGGCTCAGATGGATATGCGCCTCATGGCCGGATGGGATAAGGGCATTTAGTGCGGCCTTTGCACCGCCCGTCAAGGCAAGCGTTGGCGCTCCCGAAGGCGCATTGACCACGCCAATGTCCTTCATGAACACGCCTTTACGAAACCCTGCGCCGACGGCCTTTGAAAAGGCTTCTTTGGCGGCAAAGCGCTTTGCATAGGTCCCCGATTTGGTGAAGGGGCGGCGCGCCGCCTTGGCCCGTTCCACATCGGTGAAGACGCGGTGCTCAAACCGGTCGCCAAACCGCGCAATCGACGCGGCGATCCGGTCTATATTGCACAGATCAGATCCCATCCCGACGATCATGATGGCTCCCGGGCGGCGTCCATGTGCACGCGCATCTGCCGGATTGCTTCTGAAAGACCAATGAAAATTGCTTCGCCGATCAGAAAGTGGCCGATATTCAATTCTGCAAGTTGCGGGATGGCCGCCACCGGGCCAACATTCTCAAAGGTCATGCCATGGCCTGCATGCGGCTCAATGCCATTGCGGGCGGCCAGCGCCGCGGCCTCGCTGATCCGACGCAACTCAACGGCCAGATCTGGGCCGCTTGCATGGGCATATTTGCCGGTGTGTAGCTCGACCACAGGCGCGCCCAATCGAATCGCGGCTTCAATCTGGCGGGCGTCCGGCTCAATGAACAGGCTGACGCGGATGCCCGCATCTGTCAGCCGGGTGACAATAGGGGCCAACTGGTTGTGGAGCCCCGCTGCATCCAGCCCGCCTTCTGTGGTGCGTTCGGCCCGGCGTTCGGGCACGATGCAGGCCGCATGCGGCTTGTGACGGAGGGCAATGTCCAGCATCTCATCGGTTGCGGCCATCTCCAAGTTAATGGGAAGCCGCGTTTCGCGCATCAGCGTGTCGAGATCTGCATCGCGAATATGGCGACGGTCTTCGCGCAAATGGACGGTAATGCCATCGCCACCCGCTCCTTCCACAATCTGGGCCGCGCGCAACGGGTCTGGATGGTTGCCACCCCGCGCATTGCGAATGGTCGCGACGTGATCAATATTGACGCCAAGCCGCAAATGGCCGCTCATGCTGCTTCCCTCCTGCTCCCCGGCTTTATGGCCGGGATGGCTTGGAGCTCTGGGGGCAGCTGGTCCGCCTCATAAGTGGGGACGTCGAGCCGAATGAGCGGGAAAAAGGGCACGCCCAAATCGGCCGTGCCATTTGACCGATCAACGAGTGCCGCCTCGGCAATCACCTCCCCACCTTCGCGCGCCACAGCGGCAATGGCTTCGCGAGAGGACAAGCCGGTTGTTACCACATCTTCGATCATAAGGACTTTCTGCCCCGGTTGCAGTCGGAACCCACGGCGGAGGCCAAACACGCCATCGGGGCGTTCAAGGAACAGGGCATCCTTTGCAAGGGCCCGTCCCATTTCATGGCCAATGATGATGCCCCCCATTGCGGGTGAGACAACAACATCAATCTCAGCCCGAATCTGAGCGGGCAGCGACGCGGCGAGTGCCTCTGCCAGTCGGGCGGCTCTCGCGGGGTTCATGAGCACGCGCGCGCATTGCAAATAGCGCGGGCTTCTTAAACCAGATGAAAGAATAAAATGCCCCTCCAGCAACGCCTCTGCGTCCCGAAACTCCTGAAGAATGTCTTCGTTCGTCATATTGTCCCTGCCTATTTGGCGATAAATCGTCTCACCCGCCCAATAAGGTGGGTAGACGGCGGCGGCAATCCTGCGCAAAAAACCTTTATGGGTTCTTGAGCCGCCGGACTTTGCCGCGTATAGGCCGCGGCGGAACGTCTCATTCTGGCGGTCCCAGAGTCTTTTCCCGCCCGGAAATCCGGGCCGCAACATTGGACAAACAGGTAATGAAGAAGCTGAGATCTGCTCTGATTGCAATTGGCCTGGTGCTCGCACCGGCAGCTGCGATCGCGCAAGCAATGCCGGCTGCTCCGGCGCCCGTGGCTGCTGCCGCTGCGCCAGGTGCTGCCACCGCGGCTCCGCAAGCTGACGCGGCCCCCGCTGCTGACGCAGTGAAGCCCGAGGCGCCTGCCCCGCTGGCGCCAGTCGCTGGAATTGGTCAGCCCGTTCAGGGGAAAATTGGCATTCAACCGCAAGTCACGGCCAATGGTGAACGTGCGCAATGGCTGCACGACGCCATTTTGTTGCCCGTCATCACGGTGATCTCCATTTTCGTTCTTGGCCTCATGCTTTGGGCCATGGTGCGCTATCGCCGCGCGGCCAACCCGACGCCGTCCAAAACGACGCACAACACATTTATCGAAATTGTGTGGACGCTCATCCCGGTGCTCATCCTTGTTGCGATTGCCATTCCGTCGATCAGCCTGCTCGCCGCGCAGTATAAACCGGCCGGCAAAGATGCTGTCACCATCAAGGTGATTGGTCACCAATGGTATTGGTCCTATCAATATCCGGACCATGGCGACTTTGAAGTCGTGTCCAACATGCTGACGGACGCGGAAGCATCCAAGCGCGGAGAGCCCCGTCTTCTCGCCGTGGATAACCGCCTGATTGTGCCTGTTGGCATCGAGATCAAGGCCATTGTGACGTCGGAAGATGTCATCCACTCCTTCGCGGTCCCAGCATTTTGGACCAAGATGGACGCTGTTCCCGGCCGCCTGAACGAAGTGACGTTCACGGTGGAAAAGGAAGGCGTTTATTACGGCCAGTGTTCTGAACTTTGTGGCGCACGCCACGCCTTCATGCCGATTGCGGTTGAAGTCGTGTCGAAGGAAAACTTCGCGCGCTGGGTCGCCTCAAAGGGCGGCAAGATGCCGGGCGCTGAACCCGTTGCCGCGCCAGTCCCGGCCGCTACTCCCGCTACTGCCCCTGCTGCTGCTCCGGCCGCCGCAGAGGGCGCGAATGAAACTGCACCGGCTGCCCCCGCAGCCGCCACCAAGGCGTAAAGACCATGACGACTATCGCTGCTTCGCACGATCATGCCCATGAGCATGAGGATCACCTGCCGGGCTTCTTTGCCCGTTGGTTCATGTCGACCAACCATAAGGATATTGGGACGCTCTATCTGATTTTCGCGATCATCGCGGGGATTATTGGCGGCGCTATTTCCGGTATGATGCGCGCTGAGCTCGCACAGCCAGGCATCCAATATCTGACCACTTGGGCTTCCATGATGGAAGGGCAGGGCGCAAGCCTCGACCAAGCCTATCATATGTGGAACGTGCTGATCACGGCCCACGGCCTGATCATGGTGTTCTTCATGGTCATGCCCGCCATGATTGGCGGTTTTGGTAACTGGTTTGTGCCGATCATGATTGGGGCGCCAGACATGGCCTTCCCGCGCATGAACAATATTTCCTTCTGGCTGCTTGTTCCGGCATTCATCCTGCTGCTCGGCTCGGCCTTTGTCCCGGGTGGCACTGGTCTGGGTGCGGGCACGGGCTGGACAGTCTATGCGCCGCTTTCAACCTATGGGTCGCAAGGGCCGTCGGTTGATATGGCGATCTTCTCGCTCCACTTGGCGGGCGCAAGCTCGATCATGGGCGCGATCAACTTTATCACGACCATTTTCAACATGCGTGCCCCCGGCATGACGATCCACAAGATGCCGTTGTTCGTCTGGTCGGTGCTCGTCACGGCCTTCTTGCTGTTGCTCGCCCTTCCGGTGCTGGCGGCGGCAATCACCATGCTTCTGACGGACCGCAATTTCGGCACGACATTCTTTGATCCGGCCGGCGG
>RFSU01000041.1 GCA_009923795.1 Sphingomonadaceae bacterium | reverse complement strand
GTTATGAGGCGGTGAACCTGATCGACAATGTCCGCTTTGTCGGCAATGTGTCGGTTGGGCGCGATGTGAGCATAGACGAACTCGGTCAATTTTATGATGCCGTTGTCCTTGCAACCGGCGCCCCACAAGACCGCAAACTCGGCATCGAAGGGGAAGATCTGCCCGGCGTCTTGGGGTCGGCCGCCTTTGTCGGCTGGTATAATGGCCATCCCGATTTCGCCGCGCTCAACCCCGATCTTTCCGGCCCCGGTGCCGTGGTGATTGGCAATGGCAATGTGGCGCTGGATGTGGTGCGCGTGCTGTCTAAAACGCCTGAGGAGTTTCACGGGTCAGATATTGTGGCCCATGCCCTGACCGCTGTGACCCAATCGAACATTCGGCAGATCAGCATTTTGGGGCGGCGCGGGCCGCATCAAATTGCGATGACGCCAAAGGAACTGGGGGAGCTTGGCCATTTATCGCGCGCGGCCCCCCACGTTGATCCCGCCGACTTTCCGCCCGAAAGCGCAGATGCTGACCTAGACCCCGGCCAGCGCAAATCCGTCGCGCATTTGCGCGACTTTGCCGCTCAGCCGCGCACAGGCGATATTGGTGTCGATTTTGATTTCTTCGCAAAGCCGCTCGCAATCGAAGGCCAAGGCCGGGTGGAACGGATCATCGTGGAACGCACGCAATTGGACGCCCAATCCCAAGTCATTGGGACGGGTGAAATCTATGCCATAGAGTGCGGGCTGGTCATTGCCTGTATCGGCTATCAAACCCCGCCCATTCTTGGCGTCCCCTATGATCAAAAGCTGGGCAGGTTCGACAATCAAGATGGGCGGATCTTGCCCGGCCTCTATTGCGTCGGCTGGGCAAGGCGCGGGCCAACGGGCACAATCGGCACCAACCGCCCAGATGGATTTGCGATTGTTGATCTGATCGCCGCCGATATGGCTGGGGGCAGCGGCAAGCCGGGCCGGGCTGCTTTGGACGCCCTGCTGGAGAGCAGGGGGGTGGACATTGTCACCTTCCGCGATTGGCAGAAAATTGACGCGGCTGAAATTGCCCGTGCGCGTGAGGGCGCCCCACGCGAAAAATTTGTGTCGATTGAAGAGATGATCACCGCAGGCAACGGCCCCTCGGCCTAAGGTCGCGCGCCATCATCATCCAGCCGGGCGAGGGCATCGCCCAACATCTCTTCGTCATCATCATGCACCGGCTCGCCTGCAAAGGCATCATTATCAATATGGCCGGTGCGCACCATTTCCTCCATTCGGTCGATCAGATCGGGGACGTCATCGGCAATGACATCGGCGGGATCATTTTCCCGCCCATGAACCGACACCCCAATTGCGCGCGTTTCGCCCGACCGCAGCATATCCATGGCATCAATCACCTGCGCATCATCCTGTTGTTCGCGGTTCAGGGCCTCAGGCGCTTCGGTGGCTTTATTGGTTTTACGGCTCTGCATCGCATCATCCTTCAAGCAGTCATGCGCTGAAAACACATCACAGGGCCGCTTCGTTCCAACGATGCGGCGGAACTTGTGGGCAACACGGCGTGTTTCCTCAAAGCGAAGCAGGTGGAGAGAGTGATGGCCGCGTTAGAGCTTTGGGCCGGTGTTGAATGCAGTGTGGTTCGGGTGGGGGATGTTTACCGCAACCAAATTGTTGAAACCGGCCATGCCGACAGGCTGGCGGACCTCGACCTTTTGGCGGGGCTGGGCGTGAAGACGCTGCGTTACCCCATTATCTGGGATATGATTGCCCCAGACGCGCCAGACACGTGCGACTGGCGCTGGACGGATGCGCGCATGGCCCGCCTGCGCCAGCTGGGGGTCCGCGTGATTGCAGGGCTCGTCCATCATGGCAGCGGGCCACGCTATACAAATTTGCTCGATCCCCTCTTCCCCGAAAAGCTGGCGCGCTTTGCCGGCCAAGTCGCGGCGCGTTACCCCTGGATCGACATGTGGACGCCGGTCAATGAACCGCTGACGACAGCCCGCTTTTCCTGCCTGTATGGCCATTGGTATCCCCATCATCGCGACTTTGCCTCACAGCTCCGGGCGACGGTTATTCAATGCCGCGCCATTGCCCTTGCGATGCAGGCCGTGCGGACAATCATACCCAACGCACAATCAATTCCGGAAGACTTACGAAGCGCATTATGGCTGACAGAAGAACCTGACTTCAAAGATATTCGTTAACAATGCGTCTGTGACCCGGCATCAGGCGGAAGCAATTTCGGCGGATCTGCTGGAATTGCGAAATCGCGTCGCCCACCATGAACCGATCTACAGTCTGGACCTGCGAGATTTGCGAGACAATATCGACTTTATGCTCCGCGCTATGTGCCCCGCTGCGGCTGACTATATGTCATCGGCCTGCTCCTTCGCCGATCTTTGGAACGAGGAACCAGGGCGGCAGCTGTTAATTGGCCAAGAATAGCGCAGATGAAACAGGGAACGATAAGGACTTCGCCCCCTTCACCCTTGCTTTTTGCCGCCCTTTCCCCCAATGCGCCCCATCCCGATACGGGACTCGAAGAAAGCCGGAGGGGCGCTCGCATGGGGCGACGTCAGCGATCGGCATGGAAAGGCAAGCTTTATGGCTCTTTATGAGCACGTATTTCTTGCGCGTCAGGACTTGGCCCAAGCCCAAGTTGACGCGCTGGCGGCGAACGCCAGGACCATCATCGAATCAAACGGTGGTAAGGTTTCCAAGACGGAAACTTGGGGTCTGCGCACACTCGCCTATAAAATCGCGAAGAACCGCAAGGCACATTATGTCATGCTGGCTTTTGACGCACCGGGCGGCGTTGTTGCCGAACTGGAGCGCCAGACGCAGATCAACGAAGACGTCCTGCGCTACATGACCATCAAGGTTGATGAGCAAGAAGCCGGCCCTTCGGTGATGATGCGCAAAGGCGAGCGTGACCGCAGGCCGCGCCGCGACGACGAACAAGAATATTAAGGAAGGCGAAAACCCATGGCACGCCCATTTTTCCGCCGGCGCAAGAGCTGCCCCTTTGCAGGCAAGAACGCGCCCAAGATCGACTATAAGGACGTCCGTCTGCTTCAGGGCTTTGTCTCTGAGCGCGGCAAAATCGTCCCGTCGCGCATCACCGCGGTTTCTGCAAAGAAGCAGCGTGAACTGGCTCAGGCCATTAAGCGCGCACGCCACATCGGGCTTCTGCCCTTCATCGTGAAGTAAGGAGCACACCCGATGGACGTTATCCTGCTTGAACGCGTCGAAAAGCTTGGTCAGATCGGCGACGTTGTCTCCGTGAAGAACGGCTTTGCCCGCAATTATCTTTTGCCGCGTAACAAGGCGCTCCGCGCCAATGACGCCAACCGCAAATTGTTCGAAGCCAATAAGGCCAAGATCGTTGCGGACAATGATGCAAAGCGCACAGACGCCGAAGCGGCCTCCAAGGGAATTGACGGCGCGTCCGTCACCCTGATCCGCCAGGCATCCAACACGGGCCAGCTTTATGGTTCAGTTGCTGTGCGTGACGTTGTCGAGGCGCTGGTCGCCGATGGCAAGAAGGTCAACAAACAGCAGGTCGTGCTGGATAAGCCGATCAAGGCCATTGGCGTGTATGTCGTCAAGGTCTCGCTGCACCCGGAAGTCTCCGTCACCGTTAAGGTCAATGTCGCCCGCTCGCCGGAAGAAGCTGACCTTCAGAGCAAGGGCGTGGATATCCTTGCCCAGATGTTCGAAAAGGACGTGGCCGGCTTCACGGAAGAATTTGACCCGAACGCTGAACCCGGCACCATCGCAGAAGAGGCTCCGGCCGAAGCTGCGGCTGAGGCACCCGCAGCAGCAGAGGGCGACGACGCCTAATCTGCTCTGTTGCGCCGAAAAACAGAAAAAGGCCGGCCTTTGGGTCGGCCTTTTTTGTATCTGGCCGAAATACGTCTTTCTGTCCCGGGATTTGCCAATCAGATGCGATCATGGTCTAGGCGGAATCGATTTCCACCGCTAAGGCCCGGCCATGTCCCAGATCACGCCCGAAATCGTCGCCGAACACGGCTTCTCCTCCGAAGAATATGCACGCGTTCTGCGCGCCATGGGTCGGGAGCCAAACCTGACCGAACTTGGTATCTTCTCGGTCATGTGGTCGGAGCATTGCTCCTATAAATCCTCCCGCTTTCACCTGAAAAAATTGCCGACCTCCGCCCCTTGGGTGATTTGCGGCCCCGGTGAAAATGCAGGGGTGATCGACATTGGCGATGGGCAAGCCGCCATCTTCAAGATGGAAAGCCACAATCATCCGTCTTACATCGAACCCTATCAAGGGGCGGCAACGGGCGTCGGCGGCATTTTGCGCGACGTCTTCACCATGGGCGCCCGCCCCATTGCCAATATGAATGCGCTGCGTTTTGGCCGGCCCGATCACCCGAAAATGCGCCACCTCATCTCTGGCGTAGTGCGCGGCATTGGTGGCTATGGCAATTGCGTGGGCGTGCCGACGGTTGGCGGGGAAGTGAATTTTCACCCGGCCTATGATGGCAATATCTTGGTCAACGCGATGACCGTGGGCGTCGCGCAGACTGACAAGATTTTCTATTGCGCCGCAGCCGGCATCGGCAACCCCGTTGTCTATGTCGGTTCCAAGACCGGGCGGGACGGGATCCACGGGGCCACCATGGCCTCCGCCGACTTTACTGAGGACTCGGAAGAAAAGCGCCCAACCGTTCAGGTCGGCGACCCCTTTACCGAAAAGCTGCTGATCGAAGCCTGTCTTGAACTCATGGCATCCGACGCGATTGTCGCCATTCAGGATATGGGTGCTGCGGGCCTCACCTCCTCCTCCGTTGAAATGGCGTCCAAGGGCGGCGTGGGCATTGAGCTCAACATGAACAAAGTGCCCTGCCGCGAAACGGGCATGACACCGTATGAAATGATGCTCTCTGAAAGTCAGGAGCGGATGCTCATGGTCTTAAAGCCCGGCCGCGAAGCCGAGGCAGAGGCGATTTTCCGCAAATGGGAACTGGATTTCGCGGTTATCGGCACCATCACTGATACCGAGCATATGGTGCTGAAATTCAACGGCGAGGTCGTGGCGGATATTCCGCTCGCGCCGCTTGCCGATGAAGCGCCTGAATATGAACGCCCCTATATCAGCCCGACCGAATATCAGGCCTGGGCCAAGGTGCCAGAGCTGGGTGCAGTCAAGGAGAGCGAAGACCTCGGTGCTGACCTTGTCACGCTCATGGCTTCACCGGACATTGCCTCACGTCGCTGGATTTGGGAGCAATATGACAACAAAGTTGGCGGCGACACAGTGCAGGCGCCGGGCGGCGATTCGGCGGTTGTGCGCGTCCATGGCACGGACAAAGCCATTGCCATCACGACCGACTGCACCCCGCGCTATTGCTATGCCGATCCTTATGAGGGCGGCAAGCAGGCGGTGGCTGAGACCTATCGCAACATTTCCGCCGTGGGCGCAACGCCGCTAGCGATCACCAATTGCCTGAACTTTGCCAATCCGCAGCGCCCCGAAATCATGGCGCAAATTGTCGGCTGCCTTGGGGGTATGGGTGATGCGTGCCGCGCGCTTGATTACCCAATCGTGTCGGGGAATGTCTCGCTCTACAATGAATCCAAGGCGACGGGCGGCGGGTCTGCCATTTTGCCAACGCCTGCCATTGGTGGGGTCGGCCTGATGGCCGATTGGCGCAAGGCCGCCACTATCGCTTTCAAACAAGCAGGCGAAGCGATCTGGCTGATCGGCGGGCATGGCGACCATCTGGGCCAATCCATCTGGCTGCGCGAAATCGAAGGCCGCGAAGCAGGCGCTGCCCCCAAAGTTGATCTGGCCGCAGAGCGCACCCGTGGGGAACAGGTTCGTGCCCTTATTCACGCAGGCATTGCCACCGCCGTCCACGACATTGCGGATGGTGGCCTATTGGTCACCATTGCCGAAATGGCCCTGGCTGGCCGCATCGGTGCCGAGCTGGACGGGATGACACCAGCGCAGGCCTTTGGCGAAGATCAGGGCCGCTATGTCGTCACAACCGCGTCTGACGGCTTCATTGAAGGCGCTGTGCGCATCGGCACAACGGGCGGCGATACGGTAGCGGGTGCTGCGCTTGAAACGCTCCGAACGGGGCATGAGGGCTTTTTCCCGGCATTGATGAACGGCTAATCGGTCGCACAAAGGCGCAGAGAATAGGAAAGCCACAGGCCCTGTGGTTATTGCGCGATCTCTTCTCCAGCAGGGCAGGCACCCTTCAGCGCGCCCGTAATGCGGGTGTGGAACCGCACGGGCGGCGCTTTGGCCTTCGGCATTGGCCCCTTAACGCTGTCATAGGGCGTATCTGGTTCGATCCGTAGCACCGTATCGAGCGCAAAGGCTGTTCCGGCATAGCTGCCATGGGCCGCAATCAAGGTTCGACCGGCTTTTCCGGGCTTTGAACAGGCCAACACGGCATCCAACGTGCCGCGATTGAGGGAAAAGCTCTCAAAGCTACATTGCCCCTGGTCCCGGCTGCCAATGACCAAGGCATTGGGGCTGCGCGCCTGATCGGCAGTCAGGCAGGCTAAACTCACTCGCCGTTCTCCGCCCAGCTTGTCCGCAAGGGCGCGGGCATCGGACGTCTCAAGGGCCGCACGGGCATCTGCGTCCATAACGGCAATCTCGGTCGTGGTTTCCCACAATCCGGGTTGAAGCGCCGTCACAATGGGCCGCTCCCGACCTGCGGCAGTGGCCGCCGCCCGTTTGCCGGACTGAACGGGGTCAGACATTTTTTCGCAACCGGCGAGAAAGATCAGCGGCACCAAAGCCAGCAAACGCATCGTCATATGCGCGTCCTGCCGTGATTGCGCGTCCTGCGCAATCCCGGCTGTCCGTTTAACGTCAGAGGGTCAGGCCGCCGCAGGCGCCGCCAGAAAATTATAGGGATCAATCCCGCGAGCAAGATAGCTCTGGTGCGCCGCCTGATAAACATCGGGATCGCCAATATTCAACCGCTTGCGCGCGGCATCCAGCGGTTCGGCCAAGAGCGCGCGAATATCTTGTTCAAAGACTTTCTGCGCGGCTTTGCCATGACGCTGGGATTGCGCAACGGCCCCATAAACCGGGGCGTCCGCGCGAACACGACGCTTGAGTTCATATGCCCCAGCCCAAGCAATGAGCAAACTGCCCCAGGCGCGATCCTGCCCATAGGTAAAGCCGAGCGCGCATTGTTCGCCCAAGGCATCCCGGCCATAGCCTGTGAGAATATGGAGCAGATCATGCGTGTCGCGCAGACGATTGCCATACCATTGGATCTGATCCTGAAAGACAGGGCGTCCCACGCGCATCTTTTCGGATTCAGCAACCAGCCCGGCCGCCGACAGGCCTTCACGGCGCATGAACGCGACATAGGCATGGGCAACCGAATTTTCCGGCAACTTCAAAAGCGCCTCATGATCATCCAGCACATCGGGCAGATAGGGCTCGCTCTGCATCAGCGCCCGGCCTTTTGCGCTTTCACAAAAGGCTTTCGCATCGGCCCAAAAAGAGCGGCGCGGCAAGCATTCAAAAATGCGGAACACCTGTTCGGTATCTTCCTTGTCGCGGATCAGCTGACGGAAATGCGCCATTGCCTTGAACGGACGAAAGCGCAGTCGTTCCCGGCGCGGGTCGGAGAAGTGGGTCGGTGTCATAAATGCTAGATAATTTTTGCTGACACGCCTGTCAATAATGCCCACGACCATTTGCTGCGCATTGCCTCTGCTGCCCATCGCCCCTAGGTTGAATTCATGTCTCTCATCATCCGCACAAGCTTGGACGAACCCGATACGGGGCAGAGCTTTGTTCCGCACCGCCCCGTGCGGCCGCCCAAGGTAGATGGCGGCAAGAAGTTCAGAATTGTGAGCGATTATGAACCTGCGGGCGATCAGCCCACGGCCATTGCAGAGCTGGTGGCGGGCGTTGACTCGGGCGAGAAGGATCAGGTTCTGCTCGGCGTCACAGGCTCTGGCAAAACCTTCACCATGGCCAAGGTGATTGAGGCGGTGCAACGCCCGGCGCTTATTCTGGCACCCAATAAAATTCTCGCCGCGCAGCTTTATGGCGAATTTAAGAGCTTCTTTCCCGACAATGCGGTCGAATATTTCGTCAGCTATTATGATTATTATCAGCCCGAAGCCTATGTCCCCCGGTCGGACACCTATATTGAGAAAGAAAGCTCCGTAAACGAGGCGATTGACCGGATGCGCCACTCCGCCACGCGCGCGCTTTTGGAGCGGGACGATGTGTTGATCGTCGCCTCTGTCTCCTGCCTTTACGGCATCGGGTCGGTTGAAACCTATTCGGCGATGATCTTTGACCTGAAAAAAGGTCAGACCGTTGATCAGCGGGAGATTGTCCGAAAGCTCGTCGCCTTGCAGTATAAGCGCAATGACGCTGGCTTTTCCCGCGGCAATTTCCGCGTGAAAGGCGACACACTCGAAATCTTTCCCTCGCACTATGAAGACACCGCTTGGCGCGTCAGCTTTTTTGGCGATGATATTGAACAAATTGTCGAATTTGATCCGCTAACCGGCAAGAAGGTCGCCAGCCTCGATCATGTCCGCATCTATGCGAACAGCCATTATGTCACGCCCGGCCCGACGCTGAAACAAGCGATGGAGGCGATCAAATTTGAACTTCAGGAACGGCTGAAAGAATTGGTGGCCGAAGGCAAATTGCTCGAGGCGCAACGGCTGGAGCAACGCACCAATTTTGATCTGGAAATGATCGCAGCCACCGGCGCGTGCGCGGGCATTGAAAATTACTCCCGCTTCCTAACCGGTCGCCTGCCGGGCGAACCGCCGCCAACGTTGTTTGAATATCTGCCCGAAAATGCGCTGCTCTTTGTCGATGAAAGCCATGTGACGATTGGGCAGGTCAACGGCATGGCGCGGGGCGACCACCGCCGCAAATTGACGCTGGCGGAATATGGCTTTCGCCTGCCCAGCTGTATCGATAACCGCCCCTTACGCTTTAACGAATGGGATGCGATGCGGCCGCAGACAACCTATGTCACGGCAACCCCCGGCCATTGGGAAATGGAACAAACGGGCGGCGTTTTTGCCGAACAGGTGATCCGCCCCACCGGCCTGATCGACCCGCCGGTTGAGATTCGCCCCACCGAAGATCAGGTGCAAGATTGCATCAATGAATGCCGCAAGACGGCGGCTGCGGGCTATCGCACATTGGTCACCACGCTGACCAAACGCATGGCCGAGGATTTGACCGAGTTCATGCACGAAGCGGGGCTGAAGGTGCGCTATATGCACTCCGACGTGGAGACGCTGGAACGCATTGAGCTGATCCGCGATCTGCGTCTGGGCGTTTATGATGTGCTCGTCGGTATCAACTTGCTGCGCGAAGGTCTGGATATTCCCGAATGCGGTTTGGTCACCATTTTGGATGCCGATAAGGAAGGTTTTCTGCGCTCTGAAACCTCGCTCATCCAGACCATTGGCCGCGCCGCGCGCAATGTCGATGGCCGCGTGATCCTTTATGCTGACCGGATCACCGGCAGCATGGAACGCGCGATGAATGAGACGGATCGTCGCCGCATCAAGCAGCTTGCCTATAATGAGGCGCACGGCATCACCCCGGAAACGATCAAGAAAAGCATTGGCGACATCATCTCGCACGTGGCGTCTGGCGATCAGGTGACGGTGGAGATTGAAGACGGGCCGCACCATATGGTCGGCCATAATCTGCGCGCCTATATTGAAGAGCTGGAAAAGAAGATGCGCGCCGCCGCCGCCGATCTGGAATTTGAAGAGGCCGGCCGCCTACGCGATGAAATCCGCACATTGGAAGCAACCGAGCTTGGCCTACCGACCGACCAGCACAAGGCCCCCATCATGGGCCGATCCAATGAAGGCAAGCCGGGCACAAGGAAGACGCGGTTTGGCAAGACGCAGCGGAAATTTGGACGTTAAGTCTGATCGAGCAGAGCGACCAACTTGCGATGCGGCGATGCCGCAAAGGGATTAACAACCGTCACCCCCCGCCAGACAAAGCCATCCTGCATATCTTCGCTTAACAATAAAGTTGCACGCGCGGTGGCAGAGGCCGACAGGATCAGAGCATCCCAATACTGCAGGCGGTGATCGACAACCAGATCCAGCGCCGCATTCATCGTCGCAACGCTGCTATCGGATGTCTCAAGGCCTTGGTTGAACTCTAAAATGATCGAGCGTGCCTCATCTGCGGGTATTTTGGCGCGCGACAGAACAACGAACAATTCGCCCAGCGTCTGCACAGGCACGATCAAGCTGGCCGAATGAGCCAGTTTAGAAAAAAGGCGGCGGGCATGACTGACCTTTTCAGCATCCGTTGGCGCGCGCTCCACCCCAGCCAGATAGGCAAGGAAATTGGTATCAAGCGCGACACGCTGCATCAGCGATACAAGTCTTCACGCGTCCAATGGCCAGCTGAGCGTTGCGGCAAGGTCTGCAAAAACCGCCCCAGCGTCTCCATCTGCGCCCGTTGGCCATCCTTTTCCACGGGAATAACGCGCGCCACCGCGCGACCGCGCGACATAACAACGAAACTGCTGCCGTCCTGCACATCGCGAAGCAGTTCGGAAAAATGCTGATTGGCATCGGTGGCGGTGATTGCGCGGTCCATAGTGTTATTCTAGGTTTTAAACCTAGAATTGCAAGACCCGCTTACTCCGTATCAAACAACCCAGCCAACTGTTCGATCATCGTGCCGCCCAATTGTTCGGCATCCATAATCGTCACGGCCTTTTGGTAATAGCGCGTCACATCATGGCCAATGCCAATGGCGCAGATCTCCACTGGGGATCGGGCCTCGATCCAGTTGATCACTTGCCGCAAATGGCGTTCCAGATAGGCACCATTATTGACCGACAGAGTTGAGTCATCAACGGGCGCACCATCTGAAATCACCATCAGGATCTTACGATCTTCGGATCGGGCGATCAGGCGATTATGCGCCCAGAGCAGCGCCTCTCCATCGATATTCTCTTTCAGCAAGCCTTCGCGCATCATCAGGCCGAGCGATTTTTTTGCCCGCCGCCAAGGTTCGTCGGCTGCTTTATAGAGAATATGGCGCAAGTCATTGAGACGACCCGGCGCGGTTGGCCGGCCTGCAGCCAGCCAGCTTTCACGGCTCTGCCCGCCCTTCCAAGCGCGCGTTGTAAAGCCCAAAATCTCGGTCTTCACGCCGCAACGTTCCAACGTGCGCGCCAAAATATCTGCGCTGATCGCCGCAATAGAAATCGGCCGCCCCCGCATCGATCCGCTATTGTCGATCAACAGCGTGACGACCGTGTCCTTAAACTCCGTATCGCGTTCCACTTTGTAAGAGAGCGAACTTCCCGGCGAGACGACAATGCGCGCCAGCCGGGCCGCATCCAGCAACCCTTCTTCCTGATCAAAATCCCAGCTGCGGTTTTGCTGCGCCATCAATCGGCGTTGCAGGCGATTGGCAAGTTTGGTGACCGCGCCTTGCAAATGGACCAGCTGCTGATCCAGATGGGCCCGAAGGCGCGTCAGCTCATCCTCATCGCACAAATCGGTCGCGGCGATGACTTCATCAAAATCGGTCGTCCAGCATTGATAATCAAATTGTGGCGGCAGGTCAGACAGGGGCCGATTGGGGCGCACGGGCATCATGCCCTCTTCCCCCTCTTCGCCCGGCTCGCCATCGGCATCCATATCCGATTCGGCGTCCATTTCTTGGTTGTCGCCGTCTTCGGTCTCTCCATCCGACTGCTCGGCGCGCGCATCCATCTGCGCATCCGCCGCACCGTCTTCGGATTGCTGCTGATCGTCCTCGCCTTCGCCCTGCTGCTCTTCATCATCCGCCGCGTCGTTGGACTCGGTCGGATCAATGTCATCGGGGTTGGCGGTCAGCTCAAGATCCTGAAGCAGCTTTTGGGCGAGCCGCGCATAGGCCGATTGATCAGCAACAGCACGCGCCAAGGCGTCGATATCCTCGCCGCCTTTTTCCTCAATCCAGCTGCGCACCATATCCAGCCCGGCCCGCGCCGACGCCGGCGTTGCATCGCCCGTCAAGCGTTCGCGCACCAAAAGGCCAATGGCGGTTGCCAAGGGCACTTCATCCGCCCCTTGCGCGCGCGCAATCGGGTCGCTGCGCATCCGCATATCGAGCGCGTGATTCAGATTGCCGCGCACGCCATCCATTGCCGCCGCACCAAGCGCCTCAATCCGCGCGGTCTCCACAGCGTCGAAGACTGCACCCGCCACCGCTTCTGGCGGACGATTGGCGGCATGAAGACCCGCCGAATGATGCTTGAGCCGCAGCGCCATGGAATCGGCAAAGCCCCGCGCCTCAGCCACTTGATCCGCAGGCAAGGCCCGGCCCGGCATGGGAACCCTGAAATTCTTGCCCGCTTGCGACGGGGCGTCGGCCGTGAAGGCGACTTCCACCTCCGGCTCATGCGCCATTGCACGCGCCGTTCCGGTCAGGACCTGCCGAAAGGCTTCAAGAGGAGTTTGATCCGCCATTGTTCAAACCGCGTTAGCGACGAATTCGGCAGCGGGAAAGCCACCAAAAGACTGCCTTAGTGAAATAGCCAGAGGGCCTGTAAGCCGGGTTCTGTCCACACGCCAAAGCGTGATGGGCGACCATTCCTCTAGGCGTACTGTTACCAGCACGCTCAAGCAACCAACCCGGACGACGGGAAGGAGGAATCCCATATGCCGTCCCTATTCGGTCTTGCTCCCGGTGGGGTTTGCCGTGCCGCCTCTGTTACCAGACGCGCGGTGCGCTCTTACCGCACCCTTTCGACCTGACCGCGCCGAAGCAACGGCGGTTTGCTTTCTGTGGCACTGTCCCTGGGGTCACCCCCGCCGGGCATTACCCGGCACCGTTCCTCGCTGGAGCCCGGACTTTCCTCCCGCAGATCCGAAGATCCACCGGCGGCCGCCCGGCCCTCTGGCACGCCCTATCTAGAGCCAAGCGGCGCTGGGTGCAACGTCACGCGCTCTGCCGATAAGAATAACAGCGGCCTACCGTTAACGACCATGACCGCGCCAAGATGACCTGCCCCGGTCCGGTCAAACTGGGCTATTGAACAAAGCCGGATTTGGCATCTGACCAGCGCCAACGGCTTAAATCAGGGCGAGCGGCAATTTCGCGGC